>DAHVAB010000293.1 GCA_027314825.1 Solirubrobacterales bacterium | reverse complement strand
GCCGGACGCACCTGCGCGATCTGACGGCACAGCTCCGATCCGATCGAGCCGCCGGCGCCGGTCACGAGCACCACCTCGCCGGCCAGATAGGCGCCCACGGCGCGCGTCTCCACATGCACCGGTTCGCGGCCCAGCACGTCCTCGACCCGCACCTCGCGGACCTGCCGGGCGATCGCGGCCGCGCCGGAGGCGGCCAGCGCGCTCGGAGCGCCGGCCGCGATCGGCGCCTCCGGCGGGCTCTGGTCGCGCAGAAGCTCGAAGACGGTCGGCAGCGTGCGCACCGGAATGCCCCGCGAGCGGCACTCCCTGACGATCCGCGCGCGCGTGGAGCCGGGAGCCGACGGGATCGCGATGATCACTTCGTCGGGCTCAGCCTCCTCCAAGATCCGGCCGAGCTGGCCCTTCGTGTCGCCTCGCACCTTCACCCCGCCGATCCGCAGGCCGTGCTTGCGCGGATCGTCGTCGAGGAAGCCGACCGGGATCAGGCCGAGCTCGCGGTTGCGGTGAATCTCGCGCAGCACCAGGCGCCCACCGTCGCCCGCGCCGGCGATCAGCACGCTGCGCGCGCCCATGCCGCCGCCGCGAAGCGCCGCCAGCGGACGCCGCTCGTGCAGCGTGCGGGCGAGCACCCGCACGCCGAGCAGCAGCGCGGCCGCCAACAGCAGGAACAGGACGTCCACGCCGTTCGGCAGCGTGAAGACCTCTTTTTCGTGCAGCGCGACGACCGGCCGCAACACGGCGACCGCCAGCACCGTCAGCAGCGTGATCGCGACGACGCCCCGCAGCAGCGCCAGGTAGTCGCGCTGGGAGGAGTAGCGCCAGCCGCGCTCGTAGACACGGCTGGCGACCAGCACCACGACTCCGCCGAGGGCCACCCACAGGATCGTGCGATCGCGCAGCAGCGCGTAATGCCCATGCGGGCCACGGTCGAAGCGCAGCTGGAAGGCCAGGAAGTAGGCGAGCGCGATCAGCGCCCCGTCCACGACGATCTGCGGGAGCGAGTGCCGATGGACGGGCAGAGCGGCCGCACGGATTCCTCGGCGCATCGGCCCGATTCTAGGGGGATGGCGGGCCGGGCGAGGCCGGGCGTCCCGGGCGGGCGGCCTCTCAGCGACGCTCGGCCAGCGGACTGAGCAGCAGCGAGACGAGCAGTCCCACATCCGGCACCGTCGCGGCGGGCAGGCCGGCCGCGATCCGCTCGGCCAGCGCGGTGTCCAGCCGGCCCGCGGCCACGTCGGGATCGCTCAGCAGCGTCAGCCGGCCTTCGGCGATCAGCCGCTCATCGAGCGCGCCGAGACGGCCGGCGAACGTGGAGCAGACCGGGGTGCCGAGCGCGACCGCCTCCCGGTTCATCGTGCCGCCGCCGGAGAGCACCAGGTCGGAGAGGGCGATCAGCGACTGGGCGTCGATCGCATCCTCCGGCACGACGAACCCGCCGATCCGCCGCAGCTCCTCGCGCTGCGAGCGGGTGCGCGGCAGCACCACCGCCTGCACGGCGTCCCGGCGGACCGCCTCGCCCAGGCGGTCGAGCACCGCGGCGAACAGGTCGCTGTGGAATCGGTGGTACAGCGAGACCTCCGGCGGGGTGCGAACCGTCACGATCGGACGCCCCCGATCCAGGCCGAGCTCGGCCAGCACGGCCGCCTCCGGCTCGAAGTCGGCCAGGTAGTACTCCTCCTTCAACCCTTCCTAGGCACGCACCTTTCCCGCGGCGCCGTAGCGGGCCAGCCGCGCCGGCGGGATCGCGTCCGGCACGACCACCGCGCTGGCCAGCCGGCAGTTGATGTGGTGCTGCAGCGCCGCCCACTCGTAGTCGAAGGCCGTCGAGGAGGGGACCCGCATCAGCGCAGCCGCGATCGAGACGTCGTTGGAGCCGTGGCCGAGGGCGATGTCGAACGGCCCCCGCGCCCGCGCCCACCGCACGAGCGCCCCCGAGCGGGAGGCCATCCCGCGCGCCTTGTCGGCCAAGCGCTCGCCGCGATGGCGCCCGATCGCGGTGTGATCGATCCCGAACCGGCGAAGGAGAGCCAGCGTCTGAGCGAAATCACGAGCCGTCACATGCACCTCGCTGCCCGCGGCGCGAAGCGCATCAATGACAGGCCGCATCACCAGCACGTGGGGGCTGTTGGTCAAATCGACCCAAACACGCATGCGGTGACGGTATCGTTGCCGCGTGATGCCCGCGCTCGCGTCGATCACCGGCTCGCTGTTCACGTTCTCCTGGCACCTCGTGCGCGAAGGCGGGCTGCCCGCGATCTTCATCCTGATGGTCGCCGAGAGCGCCTGCATCCCGATCCCTTCCGAGGCGACGATGATGTTCGCCGGCTTCGCGGTCGCCGACCCGACCGGCAGCGGGGCGCACCACCCGCTGAGCCTCGTGGGGGTGGTCGTCGCCGGCGTGCTCGGCAACCTGATCGGCGCCTGGATCGCCTACGGCGTCGGCCGCGCCGGGCGGATGGAGCTCGTCGAAAGGCACGGCCGGTGGCTGCATCTGAAGCCGTCGCACATCGCCTGGGCCGACCGCTGGTTCGCCCGCTACGGCTCGGCGGCGATCCTCTTCAGCCGGATGCTGCCGATCATCCGCACGTTCATCTCGCTGCCGGCCGGCGTGGCGAAGATGCCGTTCGTGCGCTTCTCGGTGCTCACCCTGATCGGCTCGATCCCGTGGGTGCTCGGCCTCGCGCTGGCCGGCAACGCGGTCGGCAGCAACTGGACGAGCGTGCGCAGCGGCTTCACCTACGTCGACTACGTGATCGTCGTGCTCGTCGTGGCCTGGATCGCGTGGGCGATCGTGCGGCGGGTGCGGCGCGGCGGCGGCGCGGGCGCCGGGCCTGGCGGGAGCGGCGGCGGCGCGTCGGTCGAGAAGCCGGCGCACGCCGGCATGGACGCCGCAGACTGAGCCGCCGTGCGCCGCGCGATCCTGCTCGGCCTGCTGCAGGGGCCGACCGAGATGGCGCCGGTCTCCTCCTCCGCCCACACGATCCTCGCCCGCCGGCTGCTCGGTGCGGGGCGGCAGCCTGCGCGCGACGGCGCGAACGGTTTGAGGGGTGAGCGTGCGGAGCACGCCGTGGGTCGCGCGTGGCGGGACGGCGGCGGTCACGATCCGTCGGCTGCGGCCGACGCGAAGGGATTCGAGGTGGCGCTCCACGCCGGCACGGCGCTGGCTCTGGCGCCGCTGATGGCCGGGCGGCTGGCGCGCTC
>DAHVAB010000292.1 GCA_027314825.1 Solirubrobacterales bacterium | reverse complement strand
TCCACGACGTCGGCTTCATCCACCAGCGCTTCCGCCTGGCGGCGCGAGTCCCCGCAATCGAGAACGCGGCGCGCAAGCTGCTGCTCGGAGGCGTCGGCATCGCGCAGGCGCGCAGCCGCGTCGCCCCCTGGCTCGACCGCGTCGGCCTCGCAGACCGTCTCGACCATCCCCCCGAGCGGCTCTCCGGCGGCGAGCGCCAGCGGGTCGCGATCGCCAGAGCCCTGGCCGGCGATCCGCGGCTGATCCTCGCCGACGAGCCGACCGGGCAGCTCGACAGCGCCGGCAGCCGCGAGATCATGGAGCTGCTGCACTCCATCGCCCGCGAGCGCGGCGCGGGCGTGCTGCTGGTCACCCACGACCTCGCCGCCGCGGAGCTCGCCGACCGTCGCTTCACGCTGCGCGACGGCCGCCTGGCCGAATACAGACCCGCGGGCGCGAGCGGCGAGAGCGAGACCGCGCCGCCGCCGGCGTGGGCGCGCTAGGAGCCGGCCCGGTGCGGACGGACGTCCCCCACGCGAGAGCGCTGATGAGGCCGAGGACGCTCATTCACCTCTACCGCGCGCGCCTGCGCGCACACCTCGCCTCCGAGCTGATCGCGGGAGCCGGCGTCGCCGTCGCGGTCGCGCTCGTCTTCGCGACGCTCGTCGCCAACGGCAGCATCGCCGCCTCCGCCGGGCGGGCGGTGCGGACCGTCGCCGCCGGAGCGAACCTGCAGCTGCGCGCGCGCGGCGAGCAGGGCTTCCCGCTCGCGCTGCTCGGCAGGGTGGAACACGTCCCCGGCGTCAAGCAGGCCGCACCGCTGCTCGAAACGCCCGCGAGCATCGCGACGGCAGGCGGGCGGCAGGTCGCCCTCGACCTGGTCGGCACCGATGTCAGCCTCGCCGTGCTGGACGGCCTGATCCACCGCCTGCCGCTCTCCGCGCTCATGCCAGGCGGGATCGGGCTCAGCCGCACGAGCGCTCAGGCGCTCGGCCTCAGCCTTGAAGATCCCACCCACCCGACCCCCGCCACCGAGGCGACCGTGACGGTGATGGTGCGCGGCTCCTCACACCCCCTGCACGTCTCCTCCGTGCTCGGCCGGGAACAGTTCGGCGCGCTCTCCGAAGCCTTCGTGGCGGTGATGCCGCTCGAACGGATGCAGGCGCTCACGGGCCTGCGCGGCCGGATCTCGCGGATCCTGATCCGCACCGCCCCGGGCCGCACCGCACAGGTGCGCTCGCGGCTCACGGCGCTCACCGGCGGGCGGATCGCCGTCACGGGCCCCGACCAGGACATCGCCCTGCTCGACCAGGCGCTGCGACCCAGCAACCAGGCCAGCGACCTGTTCGCGGCGATCGGCGCCCTGCTCGGCTTCCTGTTCGCCTTCTGCGCCTTCCTGCTGACGGTCCCCGAGCGGCGCGAGACGATCGCCGACATGCGCACCGACGGCGCGCGGCGCAGCGCGATCGTGCAGATGGTGCTCTCCCAGGCGCTCGCCCTCGGCCTCGCAGCCTGCCTCATCGGGCTGGCGGCCGGCTACGTGCTGAGCGTCGAGGTCTTCCAGAGCACGCCCGGCTACCTCGACCAGGCCTTCGTGCTCGGCGACGCGACGGTGATCGGCGCCTTCCCGGTTCTCGCGGCGCTCGCGACCGGCCTTCTCGCCATCGGCCTCGCCTCCGCGGTGCCGCTCCTGGACCTGCGCCGCTCCCGGGCGCTCGACGCCGTCTACGCCGAGCAGGGCGTCGCCGGCCATGCGCTGCACCCGCGAGCGCAGCGCCAGCTCGCCGACGCCTCCCTCGCGCTGCTCATCGCCGCGAGCCTGCTGTTCGCGTTCGCATCCTCCGCCGCGATCCTCGCCTGCCTGCTGATCGCGCTCGCGAGCGTGCTCTGCGTCCCGCTCGCCCTGCACGGCGTGCTGCGCCTCGCGGGCGCCGCCGCCGAGCGCTACAGAGCTCTCAGCAGCCTGCCGGTCGCGGTCTCCGCGCTGCGCTCCACGACGCTGCGCTCGCTCGCGCTCGCCGCGACCGGCAGCGTCGCGCTGTTCGGGAGCGTCGCGCTCGGAGGAGCACGCAGCGACCTCATGCGGGGCATCGCCCGCTACACCTCCCACTATGTCGACGCCGCCGCCATCTGGGCGCTGCCCCCGCAGGACAACCAGGCGACCGACTCCTTCCCGGCCGCACGGCGCGCGGCCGCGATCGCGCGGATCCCGGGAGTCCGGGCCGTGGACAGCTTCCAGGGCAGCTTCCTGGATGTCGCCGGCCAGCGGCGGATCTGGGTGATCGGCTGGCCGGCGAGCGTCTCCCCGAGCCTGCTCGACGGGCAGATGATCCAAGGAGGGCAGAGCATCGCCGCCGCCCGGATCAGGGGTGGCGGCTGGGCGGCCGTCTCCGCCCAGCTGGCCGCCGAAGATCACCTGCGCATCGGCGGGACGCTGCGCCTGGCCACCCCGAGCGGCCCGCTGGCGCTGCGAATCGCCGCGACCACCACGAACTTCGGCTGGAGCCCCGGCGCGCTGGTGATGAGCGCCGCCGACTACGCCCGCGCATGGGGCAGCAGCGCGCCGAGCGCGCTCGGCATCCAGCTCGCCGCCGGCGCGCAAGCGGCGCGGGTGCGCAGGCAGATCGCCGCCGCGCTCGGGCCGGCCAGCGGCCTGGAAGTGCTGAGCGCCGCGGCGCGCGCGCGCCGGATCGACGCCTCCGCGGGCGAAGGGCTCAGCCGGCTGCAGGAGATCTCGACGCTCCTGATCGCCACCGCGATCCTGGCGATGCTCGCGGCGCTCATCGCCGGCCTCTGGCAGCGGCGCGCCTCGCTGGCCGACCTGCGCATCGAAGGCGCCAGGCCCGCCCGCCTGCGCAGGATCCTGGCTCTGGAAGCGGCGATGCTGCTCCTCTCCGGGGCGCTGGTCGGCGCGCTGGCCGGCATCTACGGGCAGGCGGTGATCGACAGCTACCTGCGCCAGGTGACCGGATTCCCGGTCGCCGGCTTCGCGGCGGGGCTGCGGCCGCTCGCGATCCTCGCCGCCGTGCTCGCGATAGTCGCAGCCGCCGCCACGCTGCCCGCCTGGCTCGCCTCCCGCGTCCCTGCCACACTCGCATTCGATGACTAGTGCCCTGATCACCGCCAACCTGCGCTACTGGCCGACCGTCGCGCCGACCGTGAGCCGGGAGCTGCGCCGCTGGCGCACGCGCGCCGAGGCGATACCGAGCCCGGAGCTGGGGGCGCTCGCG
>DAHVAB010000291.1:2983-3217 GCA_027314825.1 Solirubrobacterales bacterium | reverse complement strand
CGGAGATCTCCTTCACCGTCCCGCACGAAGACCTGCGCACCGCGCGGGCTGCGCTCACGCCGCTGGCCGGCGAGGCGTTCTCCGAGCTGCGCGAGCACGCCGAGATGGGCAAGGTCTCGATCGTGGGCGCCGGGATGCGCACCCATCCGGGCGTGGCGGCGAAGGTGTTCCGGGTGCTCGCCGAGGAGGCCGTCAACATCGAGATGATCTCGACCTCGCCGATCAAGATCTCAT
>DAHVAB010000291.1:0-2973 GCA_027314825.1 Solirubrobacterales bacterium | reverse complement strand
CGCGTGGCCGACGCCGTCAGAGCCCTGCACGGAGCCTTCGAGCTTCAGGGTGCCGGCGCGGTCGCCGAGGAACAGCCCTTCGCGCCTCGCGGCTGAGCGGCCCCCCGGCTCAAGGGGCGCCCACCTGCGTGCGCCGCTGCTCGGCTCGCCGCCGCGCCCACTCCGTGATCGCCTCCACGCACCGCCCGGCCGCCTCTCCGTCGCCGTAGAGGGCGGGCCGCTCGGCGGGGGCCGGGCGCGCGAGCGCGGCCAGCGCAGCGTCGGCGTCCAGGTCGACGATCGTGTTCCAGCCGGCCTGCACCGTCTCGACCCACTCGGTGCCGGGCCGCAGGGTGATGCACGGCACGCCGGCCAGGTAGGCCTCCTTCTGCACGCCGCCGGAGTCGGTGAGCACCGCCCTGGACTGGCAGAGGAGCGCCGCGAACTCGGCGTATGGCAGCGGCTCCGTCAGGATCACGTGCTCCATCGCGTCCACCCTCGCCCGCAGGCCGAGCTCGTCGAGCCGTCGGCGGGTGCGCGGGTGCACCGCCAAC
Source organism: Solirubrobacterales bacterium (assembly GCA_027314825.1). Taxonomy (GTDB): domain Bacteria; phylum Actinomycetota; class Thermoleophilia; order Solirubrobacterales; family Solirubrobacteraceae; genus Palsa-744. The sequence continues at coordinate 2,440 of DAHVAB010000291.1, read as the reverse complement.
AGGACGGGCCGCTCCATCCGGCCGATCAGTTCGACGAGCGCCGCCAGCCGCTCCGGCACGTCGACGTTGCCGGCCCGGTGCGCGCTCATCAGCAGATATCGGCCGGGGGTGAGCCCATGGGAGGCCGGGATCTCCGCCCGCTCCCGCGCGCGCGCCTGCCACCGCAGGGCGAGGTCGACCATCACGTCGCCCACCACCCGCACCTGCCCGGCCACGGACTCGGCGGCCAGGTTGGCGGCGGCGGTCTCAGAGGAGCAGAGCAGCAGCTCGGAGAGGTGGTCGACGAGCACGCGGTTGAGCTCCTCGGGCATCGAGCGGTCGAAGGAGCGCATCCCGGCCTCCACGTGGATGACCGGGATCTGCGCCTGCGCCGCGGCCAGACCGCCCGCCAGCGTGGAGTTCGTGTCCCCGTAGACGAGCACGGCGTCCGGGGAGATCTCGCCGATGAGCGGCTCCAGGGCGCAGAGCATCCGCGCGGTCTGTGAGGTGTTCGACCCCCCCGCGATCTGGAGCATCCGGTCCGGCGCCGCCAGCCCCAGCTCGGAGAAGAAGACCTCTGAGAGGGTCTCGTCGTGGTGCTGGCCGGTGTGCACGAGCACCTCCTCGTGCACCTCGCGCAGCGGCCCGGAGACGGCCGCCGCCTTCACGAACTGGGGGCGGTTGCCGACTACCGTGAGTATGCGCATGCGCGCAGCTTAGGCGGCTGCGCCCACCACGGCGGTCGACCAGTCGATCACAGTGGTCGGCTTGACGACGTGGCGGCCCATGCCGAGCTCCTTGGGGGAGAGGCCGAGCGCGAGGCCGACCAGCTGGGGCAGATGCAGGACGGGCATGTTCAGCTCGCGACCCACGACCTTCTCGGCCACCGGCTGCTGCAGGTCCAGGTTCAGGTGGCAGAGCGGGCAGGGGGTGACAAGGCAGTCGGCGTCGGCGTCCACGGCGTCGCCCAGATGGGTTCCGGCCTGCTTCAGGGAGGCCTGCTTGTTCATCGTGATGATCGGGAAGCCGCAGCACTTGCGCATGCCCGCGTACTCGATGACCGTGCCGCCGAGCGCGTCGATCACCTGCTCCAAGTAGTGGTCGCGCCGGTTCTCGGCGTCGATCCCGAGCCGCTCGCGGGGGCGGACGATGTAGCAGCCGTAGAAGGGGCCGACCTTCAGGTTGGTGAGCGGCCGCTTCACCTTCGCGCGCAGCGCGTCAAGGCCGATCTCCTCGACCAGCAGCCACAGGAAGTTCTTGTTCGTCAAGCCCTTCTCATATGACAGCCCCTCCGAGGAGAGCGTCTCGTTGACGTGGGAGCGGTACTCCGCGTTCGCGTCGAGCCGCTCCTGGCACTCGCTCATCGCCCCCTGGCAGGTGGAGCAGATGTTCATCATCATCTCCGCCCCCTGCACCTGCTGGGCCAGGGCGAAGGTGCGGGCGTTCAGCGTGTCGGCCAGCTCCTGGTTGTGCTCGGCGATCACGCCCGCGCCGGTGCAGCAGGCGCGGTCCAGCTGCACGAGCTCGATGTCGAGCAGCGGGGCTACCTTCGCCATCGAGCCGTGCAGCTCGGGCGTGAAGCCGCGGCTGACGCAGCCCGGCCAGTAGGCGACCTTCATCGGTTGCTCCCTTCTTCGCTCTGCGCAGACCCTCCGCCGGCACCGGCCGCGACCGGCTCCTCTTCGTCCTCGCCGGAGATGTAGAGGTTCAGCTCGTAGCGCTTGGGCCTGCTCTCCACGCGGTCGTAGATCCGCTTGACGGCGTCGAGGTCGCGTTTGGCGATCTTGTGGCCGAACATGACGAGCTTCGGGCTCATCTTGCCCCGCATGACGCCCGCGATCGCCGTCGGTATCGAGGCGAGAAGCTCCTTGCCGGCCGCCGGGTGGAACTTGCCGAACCAGGAGTTGCCGCCGTAGGAGCGCGGCACGAGCTCCGCCTCGTGCAGGAGCCCGTAGTCGCGGATCAGAGTGGCGAACGCCTCCTCGTGGCGGTTGCCGTTGTTCGGGTCGACGATCTTCTCGTCCGAGCCGGCGATCCGCCGCAGGCGCATGATCTGCCCCATCGGGTTGACGTCCTTCGGGCAGGCTTGGACGCACTTGAAGCAGTGGGTGCAGTCGTAGATGCCCTGCGGATCATCGGAGAGGTCGAGCAGCCGCTCATGGCGGGTATCGTCGCGCGGGTCGCCGACGAAGCGGTAGGCCTTCGCCAGCGCGGCCGGGCCGATGAAGCCGGGGTCGACCTCCATCGCCAGGCAGTCCGAGACGCAGGCGCCGCACTGGATGCAGGCCATGGTCTGGGTGATGTCGACCATGCTCTCCCGCTCGACGATGTGCTCGCGCTCGGGCATCGGCTCTTTGGCGATGAGCCACGGGGTGACCCGGTGGATCTTCTTCCAGTGGACCGCGTCCATGTCGACGATCAGGTCCTTGATGACGGGCATGTTGCCCATCGGCTCGACCTC
>DAHVAB010000290.1 GCA_027314825.1 Solirubrobacterales bacterium | reverse complement strand
CGCCCGTTCTCCCGCTCCTGAGCTGCGCGCGGCCCGGCGCGACACCCGCGCACCACCGCCCGTTCTCCCGCTCCTGAGCTGCGCGCGGCCCGGCGCGACACCCGCGCACCACCGCCCGTTCTCCCGCTCCTGACCGCGTCCCGGCACGCCCGCCGGCCGCCGCCGCGCACGCCCCGAAGGCTCGGCCGACCCCGTGCGCAGATAAGATGCTCGGCCGATGCGCATGCACGCACCTGAGACATACGAGGAGAAGCTCGCACAGTTGGAGGAGCTTCGCAAAGCCGCCCTGCACTCCGCCCCGGAGGCGGAGGCCAAGCAGCACGAGCGCGGCAAGTACACCGCGCGGGAGCGGGTCGAAAAGCTGCTCGACGAGGGCTCCTTCCAGGAGCTTGACACCTTCGTTCGCCACCGCACCCACGACTTCGACATGCAGAAGAACCGGCCCTGGGGCGACGCGGTGGTGACCGGGCATGGCACGATCGACGGCCGCAGGGTCTGCGTCTTCAGCCAGGATTTCACCGTCTTCGGCGGCTCGCTCGGTGAGGTGATGGGCGAGAAGATGTGCAAGGTGATGGACCTGGCCGCGAAGATCGGCTGCCCGGTGATCGGCATCAACGACTCCGGTGGCGCGCGGATCCAGGAGGGCGTCGTCTCGCTCGGCGCCTACGGCGACGTCTTCCTGCGAAACGTCCGCTCCTCTGGCGTCATCCCCCAGATCAGCCTGGTGATGGGCCCCTGCGCCGGCGGCGCCGTCTACTCGCCCGCGATCACCGACTTCATCTTCATGGTGAAGGAGACCTCCCACATGTTCATCACCGGCCCCGACGTGATCAAGACGGTGACCGGCGAGGAGGTCGGCTTCGAGGAGCTCGGCGGGGCCATGTCCCACAACACCAAGTCGGGCGTCGCGCACTTCGCCTCAGAGGACGAGGACGCCTGCCTGGAGGATTGCCGCTACCTGCTGAGCTTCCTGCCGTCCAACAACCTGCAGGCCGCGCCGCGAGTGGAGGCGACCGACGACCCGGAGCGGATGGAGGCCTCGCTCGACCACGTGGTGCCGGACAACCCGAACAAGCCGTATGACATGCGCGACGTGGTGAAGCTGATCGCCGACGAAGGCGAGTTCTTCGAGGTCCACGAGCACCACGCCAAGAACATCATCTGCGGCTTCGCCCGCCTCGACGGCTTCTCGGTCGGGATCGTCGGCAACCAGCCCAACCAGCTGGCCGGCGTGCTGGACATCGCGGGCTCAGCGAAGGCCGCCCGCTTCGTGCGCACCTGCGACGCGTTCAACATCCCGCTTCTGACCTTCTGCGACGTGCCCGGCTTCCTGCCCGGCACCGCCCAGGAGTGGGGCGGGATCATCCGCCACGGCGCCAAGCTCCTCTACGCCTACGCCGAGGCGACCGTCCCGAAGATGACCGTCATCACGCGCAAGGCATACGGCGGGGCCTACGACGTGATGTCCTCCAAGCACCTCGCATCAGACTTCAACATCGCCTGGCCGACCGCCGAGGTCGCCGTGATGGGCCCGGAGGGCGCGGTCAACATCATCTACCGCCGCGACATCTCCTCAAGCCCCACCCCGCAGGAACGCCGCCAGAAGCTGATGGACGACTACAAGGCCCGCTTCGCCAATCCGTACACCGCTGCCGAGCGCGGGTACATCGACGATGTGATCGTCCCCCACGAAACCCGCCCGAGGCTCATAAGCGCACTGCACACGCTGCAGAGCAAGCGCGAACCGGGCCCGCGCCGCAAGCACGGCAACATCCCTCTCTAGTCGTCTCGGCGTCTCGGCCGCGCCGGCCCCGAACCGAAAGCCACTTCAGGAACGGTGCACTAGTCGTCGCGGCCGCGCCGGCCCCGCTTCAGGCCGAGTGCCAGCCACAGCGGATATGTGGCGAACAGGAGCGCGGAGGCCAGGTGGGTGCGCGGTCCGGCGCGACGCCAATCGAGCTTGAAGACCCCCGAGTTGAGCATCCAGTCACGACCGGAGGATGCCCGGCAGGCGCGCCAGATCGGCTTCGTCCACGGCCGCTCCAGATAGAGCGAGATGCTGGTCGCGAGAAACGCGCCTATCGTCGCTCCCTCCACCGCCTTCGCGGTCGGGGTGCGCTCCGGCATCATGCGCCCGTAAGCCTTCCCTGTCGCATACAGCCAAGGGGGGTCGATCAGAAAAGACATGCTCATTCACCTTTCGGCGTTAGATGGACTATGTTCACGACGGGCACGTGGACCGGGTTCACGACGGGCATGGGATCTCCTCGAGATCATCCTCTGCAACGCCCGGCACGGGCCTGCCGAGCAGGTGGAAGGCCAGGCGCGTGGCCAGCGCCATGATCGTCAGCTGAGGGTTGACGCCCAGCGAGCTCGGGACCACAGAGCCATCGGCCACGTAGACGCCCTCGGCGCCGTGGACCTTCAGATCGCCGTCGACCACGCCGTGCTCCGGCCGGCCGTCGGCCCTGGCCGTGCCCAGCGGATGAAACGCCATCAGGCGCAGCTCGCCGCGCCGCGCATCCTCCGGGCGCCGCCCCTCCGGGAGCGGCAGGTAGACCTCGCGCGCGCCGGCCGCGTCAAAGAGCTCCCGCAGCCGCGAGAGGCCCTCCCTGAACCGGCGCAGGTCGGCGTCGTCGAGGCTGTATGTGACGATCGGCGCGCGCATCCCCCGCGCCGCGGCCACCGCCAGCGGCCCGCCGCCGGCCCCCATACGTGCGCGCCCCGCGCCGGCGCCCCGCCCCGCCAGGGCCAGGGCGCCCAACGAGCGCACCCTGCCCCGCGAGGAGTCGCTGACCATCAGCCCGAACTGCGCGAGCCGTGGATAGGCGGCCATCGCCTCCGCGTGCCTGGCGCCCTTCAACGGCAATGACATGGCCGCATAGCTCGGCGGGCCCGCGATCCCCTCCAGCATGATCCCCTCACCTGCGAACTCGTCGACGTAGAAGCTCTGCGGCACGCCCCGACCCATGTCCACCCTCTCGTCCATCAGGGCGAAAGCGGCGGTCGCCGGGTGAATCGAGAGGTTGCATCCCAGCTGGCCGCTGCCGGCGCCCAGGCCGCTGGCCGCCAGCAGGCCGGGGGTGTGCACGGTGCCGGTCGCGACCACCACCCGCTCGGCATGCACGTGCAACGGCCCGGAGCCGTCCGCCGCGAGGATCGCCTCCACGTGGGAGACCCGGCCGCCGCTCATCGCGATCCCCGTCACGTCGGCTCCGGTCACGATC
>DAHVAB010000028.1 GCA_027314825.1 Solirubrobacterales bacterium | reverse complement strand
GCATGCCGCACGGGCCTCAGGCCGAGCAGGCGGCGAGCCGCTCCACCAGCGCCGGCGCCTCCCGCGCCATCCGCGAGCGTGGCACCACCAGGTCGAACCCTGCCCGCTCCGCGCGCTCGCGCGTAGCCGTATCCACGTGTGAATAGAAGCCGAGGGTCTTGGGCCGCGTGGGCGGCGCCAGCGACCCGGGCGGCTCGAGCGGGGACCGGGAAGGCACCGGCGCAGACCCGGACGGCACGGACGGCGCGCCCTCCCGCAACGCTTCGACGAGCTCCGGCCCCTGCACCCGCTCATCGGTCAGGTCGACGATCAGCACCCGAGCCGGCGGGCCGGCCCGCCGCAGGCGCGACTCGACATCGGAGCGCGTGGCGAGCATCTCCACCTCGTGCCCGGCAGCCGTGAGCGCAGACTGCACGCGGGAGCCGAACAGCAGATCCGGGATCAGCGCGATCACGCCGGCCATCGGGGCTCCGCTTCCGGGCGCCTGCTCACCGGCCCACCCCGGGCCCGCTACTGCGCCCGCCGGCGCGCGAACTCCTCGCGCACCGAGTGCGGCCTACCCCACATCTGCGTGACCTCAACCCGGCCGGAGCGCACCTCCCTGACCGCCATCTCGCCCTCGATCCCCGCTTCGTCGAGCAGGTGCAGGGCGGCATGGACGGCAGGGGCGGCGGCGGCATGGCCGAAGCTGTGGGCGACCAGCAGCCGCCAATGCCAGTCGTGGCGGGAGTAGGGGCGCGCGTTGCATATCGCCAGGTAGACGGCCGCATCCACGTAGCGCGACTCGTCAGAGATCCGCAGGTCGAGCTCCAGGTCGGTCCAATCGTCGGGCAGCGAGTCGACGATCTCCTGGAAGGTATCCGCGAGGCCCATGGGCGTGAAGCCTAGCGTGGCTATGCTCGCAAGGATGCCCGCAACCGACCGGACAGAGGCGCCCCGCGCCGAGATCGAGGCGGAGCACCGCATCCTGCGCACCGGATGCGGCCTCATCGACCGCTCGCAGATGGGCAAGCTGGCCCTGACGGGAGCGGGCGCCGCCGAGTTCCTGACAGGCCAGCTCACCAACGACATCGAGGCGCTCGGCGACGGCGAGGGCTGCTACGCCGCGTTTCTCACCCACAAGGGCAAGATGCTCGGCGACCTGCGAGTGCTGGCGATCGGCGAGCCGCCCGGCGAGCTCTTCCTGATCACTGAGCGCGCCTGCCTGCAGACCCTCTTCGACACGATCCGCCGCTTCAAGATCGGCTATGAGGTGCAGTTGCAGAAGCGGACTTTGGAGGCGGCGTTGCTGAGCCTGATCGGCCCGGATGCGCGCACCGTATGCCTGGCGGCCGCCGACACCACGCCGCACGGCGTCGAGCACTCCCACTGTGCCGCGGAGATCGCCGGCCGCGGCGTGCGCCTGATCACCACCGCGCAGCCGGCGGGGATCGACGTCATCTGCGATGCCGACGACCGCGAGGCGGTGCACGACGCCCTGCTCGCGGCCGGCGCGCAGCCGGTGGGCGAAGCCGCGGCGGAGGTCGTGCGGATCGAGGAGGGCCGGCCCCGCTACGGCGTGGAGCTCGACGAGACGGTGATCCCGCAGGAGGCCGGCCTCAACGAGCGCGCCGTCAGCTTCACGAAGGGCTGCTACGTCGGCCAGGAGACGGTCGCGCGCCTCCACTACAAGGGCAGGCCCAACCGCCATCTGCGCGGGCTGCGCCTCGCCGGCGACGCGGTGGCGCCCGGCGCCGAGCTCACGCTCGATGGCCGCGTGGTCGGCCGGCTCGCCAGCCTCGCCCTCTCCCCCTCGCTCGGCCCGATCGGCCTTGCGCTCGTGCGCCGTGAGGCGCAGCCGGGGGCGGTGCTGGCCGCCGGGCCGGACGGGCTCGACGCGGAGGTGGTGGAGCTTCCCTTCGATCTTCCCGGGCACGGCGCCTGAGCCGGCATTCGCCGGGCCGGGCCGGGCCGCCGTCCCATCCTCGCGAGCACGGCGCCCGAGCCACCCGCGGCCGCGTGGCCGCCCCATCCCGCCCGCCGCGGGTAGGATTGGCGACCGGCACCCTACCCCGAGAGGTTTCACTTCACCGTGGCAATGGACCTTCAACAAGTCTCAAGTCTCGACGTCGAGCCGGGCGAGCTGCCCAAGACGATGGCCGCCTGGGTCATCCGCGAGGAGCGCCTCGGCGAGCCCAAGGACGCATTCCAGATCGAGGAGATGGAGGTGCCCGAGCCGGGCGCCTTCGAGGTGATCGTGCGCGTCATGGCCGCAGGCGTCAACTACAACAACGTCTGGGCCGCGCTCGGCAAGCCGGTCTCGGTCATGAAGTACGGCGACCATCCCGAGTACGGCCACCACATCGGCGGCTCCGACGCCTCCGGCGTCGTCTGGAAGGTGGGTCCCGGTGTGACCCGCTGGAAGGCGGGCGACGAGGTCGTCGTGCACTGCAACCAGGCCTCCTACGAGGACCCGGAGGTGCACGGCCTCGATCCGATGGCGGCTCCCTCACAGCGGATCTGGGGCTACGAGACCACCTGGGGCTCCTTCGCCCAGTTCACCAAGGTCCAGGCCCAGCAGCTGCTGCCCAAGCCCCATGCGCTCACCTGGGAGGAGGCCGCCTCCTACGGCCTGGTCTACTTCACCGCCTACCGGATGCTCCTGACCCGCTGCGGCCTGCAGGCCGGCGACCGCGTCCTTATCTGGGGCGCCGCGGGCGGGCTCGGCGTGTTCGCGACCCAGCTCTGCAAGGCGACCGGCGCCCATTGCGTGGGCGTCGTCTCCTCGACGGAGAAGGGCGAGCTGGTCAAGCGCCTCGGCGCCGCGGACTTCATCGACCGCAGCGAGTTCGCGGGGATGATGCGCCGGGGCGGCGAGAGCCCGGAGGAGGAGAAGGCCCGGTTCCGGACCTCTCGCGAGTTCTCAAACCGAGTCAAGGAGATCCTCGGCGACGCGCCCGACATCGTCTTCGAGCATGTCGGCCAGGCGACCTTCCCCACCTCGGTCTACACGGTCAAGCCGTTCGGCAAGGTCGTCATCTGCGCCGGCACCACCGGGTTTCACCTCGACTTCGACGTGCGATACCTGTGGATGAAGCAGAAGGAGATCGTCGGGTCGCACTTCGCGAACGCGTACGAGTGCATGAAGGCCAACGAGCTGATCGAGAGCGGCCAGATCCGGCCGGTGATCTGGCGCACGATGGGCTTCGACGGGGTCGCCCAGGCCCACCAGCTGATGCTCGAAAACAAGCATCTCGGGAAGATCTCGATCCTGGTGGGTGCAGAGTCGGAGGGTCTCGGCAGGACTGCCGATGGCCCAGGTGCGATCCACGCGGAGGTGGGTGGCTGATGTCAGAGATCATGGTCGTTCCCTGGTACGCGACGAGCTTCCGCGCCGACGAGTTCGGCGCGGCGCTCAACGAGATCGCCGCGGTGGCGATGCGATACGGCGCGAGCGCGTATGAGGTCTACCGCTCAGCGGACGATCGCTACCGCTTCCAGCAGTTCACGACCTTCGACGATCACCTCGCCTGGGAACGCTATTGGGAAGGCCCGGAGATGATCGAGTTCCGCGCGCTGCACTCGAGCGCCTACCAGGTGCCGGTCCTCTACGGCGCCTGGCAGCGGACCGCGGGCGCGAGCATCGAGGCGGCCGCAGCGGCGCGGCGCGACGCGCAGAGCGCCTCCTCCGAGCAGGACGATGGCTCGCAGGACGCGCCGGCCGGCGGGCGGGCCGCTCAGGCGGTCTGATCCGGCGTGAGGGCGGGCGCAGCGTGACGAGAGGCGCGGCGTGACGGCGCTCCGTCAGCCCTGCTCAAGCGGGGCCATCGTCAGCCCCGCGCTCTTGAGCTGGTCCCAGTAGAGCTCGGCCGGCTCCTTCTGGCCGGTGAACACGATCGCCTGGCCGGAGCGGTGGATCACGTTTGCGATCTCGTGGCCCTTCTCCAGCGTGACCTTCGGGATGTAGCGCGCGAGCGTCCTGGCGACATGGTCGAATGTGTTGTGGTCGTCGTTGCGGACGATCACCCTCCACGATCCCCCTGTGCCGCTGCCGGGGCCCCCGGCGCGCGGCTTCTCAATCGTCTCGTTCATAGGCTCAGGATAGGGACGGGCGCCCCCGGTGCGCAAGGAGCAATCCGGCCACTGCGCTATGCGCTCTGAAGATGGCGCCGCAGACCGGCGTAGCACTGCCAGGCCGGCATCGCGCTCTCATACAGCTGCGCCGTCCGCGCGCCCGAGCCCTCGGCGATCTCGCGCTGCAGCGCCTGCACGAACTCCTGCTCGGTGAGCGTGCGCGCAAGCTCGGCCATGTGCTCCAGGCTCTCCCTGAGGCCGGCGAGGTGGTCCTCCACGTCCTCGTAGCGGCCGTAGTGGGTGCAGACGAGCGACTCGGGGCGCCACCGCTCCACCGTCGCGATCGACTCCCGCCAGGCGGCAAGGTCGATGTCCGGCGGCGGCGTCGGCGCCACCACGTGCGCGTCACGCCCGATCCTCACGCCCGCCACGTCGCCGCAGAAGGCGGTGCCGGTCCGATCGTGCAGGTAGGCGACATGGTGGGAGGCGTGGCCGGGGGTGTAGGCGACCTGGAATCCGTGGATGCGCTCGCCGCCGGCGAGCGTTCTCACCCGCTCGGCGGGGACCGGCAGCACCTCGCCCCAGAGCCGCTCCATATCCTCGCCGTAGAGCCTGGCGGCGCTTCGCAGCAGGCGCGAGGGGTCGACCACATGGGGGGCGCCGATCTCATGCACCCAGATCTCGGCATCCTCGAAGCGGCTCGCCAGCGAGCCGGTCGCGCCGGCATGGTCGAGGTGGATGTGGGTCAGCAGGATCGCCTTGGGCGCCACCTCGCCGAGCCCGTCGATGAGGCTCTCCATGCAGCTCTCCGGGCCGGGGTCGATCAGCACATCGTCGACCAGCCAGGCGCCGATCACGTGCGCGCGGCCCTGATGGTTGAGGTCGATCGGCCTGATCGCCGCAGCGGCCGGCCCTCCCGTGTCATCGCCGGCGGGAGCCACGATCGCCGCTCAGAGGACTCGCCGCACGTCGCAAGACATGCCCCTAAGCCTACAATTGCCAACGATGAGCGAGGCGGTCCACCCCACGCGCCTGCCCGAGCGCGAGAAGCCCTGGATGATGCGCACCTACGCCGGGCACTCGACGGCGAAGGCCTCCAACGAGCTCTACCGCCGCAACCTCGCCAAGGGCCAGACCGGCCTCTCGATCGCCTTCGACCTGCCGACCCAGACCGGGCACGATCCCGACGAGGAGCTGGCGCGCGGCGAGGTCGGCAAGGTCGGGGTGCCGATCGCCCATGTGGGCGAGATGGAGGCGCTGATGGAGGGCATCCCGCTCGGGGAGATGAACACCTCGATGACGATCAACGCGACCGCGGCCTGGCTGCTGGCGCTCTACATCGTCGCCGCCGAACGCCAGGGCGTCCCGCAGGAGAGGCTCACCGGCACCACCCAGAACGACATCATCAAGGAGTTCCTCGCCCGCGGCACCTACGCCTTCCCGCCGGAGCCCTCGATGCGCCTGATCGCGGACATGGTCGCCTACACGGTGGGCAACGTGCCGAAGTGGAACCCGATCAACATCTGCTCCTACCACCTCCAGGAGGCGGGAGCCACGCCGGTGCAGGAGATCGCCTACTCGCTCTCCAATGCGATCGCCGTCCTGGACGCGGTCCGCGAGCGGCTCGGCGGGCAGGCGGACGAGCTGATGGGCAAGGTGTTCGGGCGGATCTCATTCTTCGTGAACGCGGGAGTGCGCTTCGTCGAGGAGCACGCGAAGCTGCGCGCCGCCTCGATCCTCTGGGAGGAGATCGGGCGTGAGCGCTACGGGGTGAGCGACCCCCGGCAGCTGCGTTTCCGCTACGGCGTGCAGGTCAACTCGCTGGGGCTGACCGAGGCCCAGCCGGAGAACAACGTGCAGCGGATCGTGCTGGAGGCGCTCGCCGTCACCCTCGGACGCAACGCGCGGGCACGGGCGATCCAGCTGCCGGCCTGGAACGAGGCGCTCGGGCTGCCGCGGCCGTGGGATCAGCAATGGTCGCTTCGCATCCAGCAGGTGCTCGCCTTCGAGACCGACATCCTGGAGTACCCGGACATCTTCGAGGGCTCGAAGGTGATGGACGGCCTGGTCGCAGAGCTGCTTGCCGGCGCGCGCGCCGAGATGGCCGTGGTCGCCGAGCACGGTGGCGCGGTCGCAGCGGTCCCCTACATGAAGGCGGCCCTGGTCGACTCCCACCGGGAGCGGATCCGCCGGATCGAGGCCGGCGAGCAGGTGGTCGTCGGGCAGAACCGCTTCACCGAGAGCGAGCCCTCGCCGCTGACCGCCGACGCCGAGGGCGGGATCCTGGTTGTCGATCCGGCCGTGGAAGCACAGGAGATCGAGGCGGTGAGGCGCTGGCGCGCCGAGCGCGATCAGGCCGCGGTCGACGCCGCCCTGGCCGATCTCTCCCGCGTGGCCACCGAAGATGGCGCCGAGCGCGGCAACCTGATGGAGGCCTCGATCGTGGCGGCGCGGGCCGGGGCCACCACCGGCGAGTGGGCCGGCGCGCTGCGAGCGGTCTTCGGCTCCTACCGCGCGCCGACCGGGGTCGGCGAGGCGAGCGCGCCGGCCGGCACGGCATCCGAGCCGGAGCGGCTCGCCGCCCTGCGCGACCGGGTCTCGGCGCTCGGCGAGCAGCTCGGGCGCAGGCCGAAGATCCTGGTCGGCAAGCCGGGATTGGACGGGCATTCCAACGGAGCCGAGCAGATCGCGGTGCGGGCGCGGGACGCCGGCATGGACGTGGTCTACGAAGGCATCCGCCTGACCCCGTCGCAGATCGCCGCCTCCGCGCTGCAGGAGGGCGTCCACGTGATCGGCCTCTCGATCCTCTCCGGATCTCACCGCGAGCTGATCCCGGCGGTGATGGAAGCGCTGCGCGAGGCCGGCGTGAGCGCTCCGGTGATCGTCGGCGGGATCATCCCCGAGCAGGACGCGGCCGCGCTGCGGCAGGCGGGGGTGGCCGCCGTCTACACGCCGAAGGACTTCGACATCTCCAAGATCATGAGCGAGATCATCGATCTGCTCGGCACGTCGGCCAACGCGGACGGCAACGGCGCGGCGAGCCCGAGCGCCCCGGGCACGGCCGCCCGACCGGCGCCGCCGAGCGCCGCCTCGAAGTCGGCGAAGTGAGTGCCGACGGGCGCGCGATCGGCGCTCGCCTGCGCGAGGGCGACCTGAGCGCGGCGCCCGCCGCCCTGAACCTGCTGGAGAGCACCGCGCCGGCCGACCGTGAGCAGGCGACCGCGCTCATGCGCGTGCTCTCCCCCGCCGCGCTGGGCCATGAGCCGCCCGGGCACATCATCGGCGTCACCGGCCCGCCGGGCGCGGGCAAGTCGACGCTGCTCTCTGCGCTTCTGGCCCATTGGCGCTCTCAGGAGCACCTGAGCGTCGCGCTGCTGGCCGTCGACCCGAGCTCGCGGCGCTCCGGCGGCTCGCTGCTCGGGGACCGCGCGCGGATCGAGCACGACCCCTCCGATCGGGCCGTCTTCATCCGCTCCACGGCCGCCGGTGAGCGGCTCGGCGGGTTGGCCGCCGGCACCCGGACCGCGGCCCATGCGCTCGCGGCCGCCTTCGACGTGGTGGTAGTCGAGACGGTCGGCGTCGGGCAGGCGGAGACCGAGGTGGCGGAGGCCGTCGACACCGTGGTCGTGGTCGTGCAGCCGGGCAGCGGCGACAGCCTGCAATTCCTGAAGGCGGGGATCATGGAGGTGCCGGACATCCTCGCCGTCACCAAGGCTGACACGGGCCAGCCGGCGATGAGTGCGAGGCGAGACCTGACCGCGGCGATGCGCTCGCTGGGCACCGACACGCCGGTGCTCGCCGTCTCCTCGCTGCCTCCGCCTGCCGGCATCACCGAGCTCGCGCAGGCCCTGGCCGCCCACCGCGCGGGCTGCGAGGTAGCCGCCCGCCGCCGGCGAGGCCGCCATGCCGGCGCACTGATCGACTTCGCCGCCGAGCATGGCAATCGCGGGCTGCGCACGCTCGGCGGGCGCGATGCGGCGCAGCGGCTGCTGGCCGCGCTGCCCGACGATCTCGGCGAGGCCGAGATGGTGGCGGCGCTGGAGGCCGCGCTGGCCGAGGCGTCCTCTCCGCCCGTCGGCTGAGCCGTCTGGCTCGGCGCCGCCGGCTAAGCCGTCTGGCTCGGCGCCGCCGGCTGAGCCGTCTGGCTCGGCGCCGCCGCAACGCAGCCGCAGGCACGGCCGAAGCCACGGCCCGGGCAACCACCGCCGGCGCCGACGCGTATATTGCTGCCCCGATGGGCCTCGGCTGCTTCATCTCCACAGGCCGCTCACTGCAGAGCGCGATCGAGCGCGTGCGGCTGGCGGAGTCGCTCGGCTACGAGTCGGTCTATACGACCCACATCGCCGGCCGCGACTCGCTCACGGTGCTCACCGCCTACGCCCTCTCCAGCTCCACGATCCGCCTCGGCACCGGTGTCGTGCCGATCTACACCCGCACCCCCGCCACGATGGCCCAGACCGCGGCCACGATCGACGAGCTCTCGGGCGGGCGACTCACGCTCGGCCTGGGCGTCTCCCACCGGGCGATCGTGGAGGGCTGGCACGGACAGACGATCGACCACCCGGTCGCGGAGATGCGCGAGTACGTGGCGATCGTGCGCGCGATCCTGGCGGACGAGGATCCGGCGGCGGCCGCTGCGAGCGCGGGCGGGGCCGGCAAGTGGCGGACCGGCTTTCGCCTGGCCGGGCTCGATCCATGCCCGCAGCTGCCGATCTACATCGCCGCTCTCTCCCCCGCGATGCTGCGCCTGGCCGGCGAGGTCGCCGACGGCGCGATGCTGTGGCTCTGCAACCCGCGCTACATCGAGGACGTGGTGATGCCGGAGCTGGCGGCGGGGCGCGAGCGAAGAGGGCTCGGACTCGAGGGCTTCGACGTGGTCGCGGCCGTTCCCGCGGCCCTCACCGACGATCCCGACGCGGCGCGCTCCGCGCTTCGCCAGGACCTGCTGCCCTACTTCGGCCTGCCCTTCTACCGAGCGATGATCGAGCGCTCCGGCTTCGGGGCGGAGATCGCCGCCTTCGACTCGGCCGCCGGCGACCTGCCGGCGATGAAGGCCGCAATATCCGAGGAGCTCCTCGATCACCTCGCCGCCATCGGAGACCCCGCACGGCTGCGCGCCGGGATCGAGCGCTACCGCGACGCGGGCGTGAGCTCACCGTGCGTCGGCCCGGTCGCGGGAACCGACTTCGGCGCGACTCTGCGCGCCGCGATCGGCTGAGCGGCGCCGACCGCGACTCGCGCCGGCCGCACGCACGCCTACAATGGGCGCGATGGAGGGTTCTGCGTCCGAGACGACCGCCCGGAGCTGGCTGCGCTGCTACCGCTGCTGGTCTCAGAACCTGGAGGTCCAGGTCCACTACGAGGGGATCCACAAGATCGACCCGGAGACCGGTGAGCGCTCCGAGATCGTGGACGAGCTCGAGGAGGCGGTCGTGCAGTGCCTGGACTGCATGCACGACCAGCCGCACCTCGGCTTCGTCGGCGGCCGGGTCGAGCCGATCGAGGACCGCTGGGAACGGATGATCGTCGGCACCCCATGGGTGGCATCCTGCACGGTCACCGTCGACGCCGACGACGTCGAGACATGCTCGGGCCCCGAGGCCGGCGACGCGCTCGCCTACGCCTCCTTCGGAGAGCACGGGGTGCGCGAGTTCTTCACACACGTGCGCTTCCACAAGCACGAGGAGGACACGACGATCGTCGTGCACCTGCTCGTCGAGCTGTATGCGCGGTCACTGGAGGAGGCGACCGAGGTGCTCGAATCGACGGCGCGCGGCGCACTGACGATCACCTCGCTGGCCGAGGAGTCAAGGCCGCCAGCGGCCGCCGCCGACGGATCGCACGGGCACGAGTGATGGAGAGCTTCGACCTCAACGCGCTCGCGCTGCAGCCGAGGCTCCCAGAGATCGTCTGCTCCACCGACGAGGGTCGCGCCGTGGTGCTCGAGCTGGCAGCCGGCGAGTGCCTCGCCGAGCACGAGGTCCACGAGCGCTGCTGGATCGTCGTGCTCGACGGCGAGGTGAGCGTCGCGGGCGGCGCCGGCGAGCGGGCGACCGGCGGAGCGGGCATGCTCGTGCAGTTAGCGCCCGGCGAGCGCCACGAGGTGAGCGCGACCTCGAGGGCACGGCTACTCCTCCTGCTCACCCCATGGCCCGGCAACGGGCACCCTGGCGCACTGAGCCTCCGCGAGAAGCTGTACGTGCGCCGGCACGCCGCCAAGCGCTAGACGCCCGATAGCCGGCGCAAGGCGGCGTCCTCGGTCGCTCGCGTGCAGAAGCACGCCACGCTCCCTGCGTCCTTGCCTCGCTTGGCTCTCGGACGTCTAGCCGGCAGACACAAAACGGCGCGCTGGCTCCGCGGCCCGGTCAGGCCGACAGCCGCCGCTCGAGCGCCTGCAGCTGCTCGTGGAGCTCGTGGGGGAGTCGCTCGAACTTGCCGAGGTGCTCGTGGAAGTGGGGCAGCTGCGCCTTCCACTCGTGGATGTCGACCCGCATCAGCTCGTTGATCGCCTCTGCGGAGATCTCCAGGTCGCCGACGTCGATGCCCTCCGGGCCGGTCGGCGGGATCAGGCCGATCGGAGTCTCATCCGCGGCGCCATGTCCGGCGCAGCGCGCGAAGATCCATGCGAGCACGCGCGAGTTCTCGCCGTAGCCGGGCCAGAGGAAGCTGCCCTCAGCGTCCTTGCGGAACCAGTTGACATAGAAGATCTTCGGCAGCTTGGAGGCATCGGCCTCACGCCCGATCTTCAGCCAGTGTGCGAAGTAGTCGGCCATGTTGTAGCCGCAGAACGGCAGCATCGCGAACGGGTCGAAGCGCAGCTCACCGACGGTGCCGGCCGCCGCCGCCGTCTTCTCCGAGCCCATGATCGAGCCCATGAAGACGCCGTGCTCCCAGTCGAACGCCTCGGTGACCAGTGGCACCACAGAGGAGCGGCGGCCGCCGAACAGGATCGCGTCGATCGGCACGCCGGCCGGATCCTGCCACTCCGGCGCGATCGCCGGATCCTGCGCCGCTGGCGTCGTGAAACGGGCGTTCGGATGCGCGGCCGGCGCCTCGGACGCGGGCGTCCAGTCTTTGCCGCGCCAGTCGATCAGGTGCGCGGGTGCCTGCTCGGTCAACCCCTCCCACCACACGTCGCCGTCGTCGGTGAGCGCACAGTTGGTGAAGATCGAGTTCTCCGCGACCGTCGCGATCGCGTTCGGGTTGGTCTGCTCCCCGGTCCCGGGCGCGACTCCGAAGAAGCCGGCCTCCGGGTTGATCGCATACAGCCTGCCGTCCTGGCCGAACTTCATCCATGCGATGTCATCGCCGATTGTCTGCACCTGCCAGCCGGACAGGGTCGGGATCAGCATCGCCAGGTTGGTCTTGCCGCATGCCGACGGGAAGGCGGCGGCGATGTACTTGGTGGCACCCTCCGGGGAGATCAGCTTCAGGATCAGCATGTGCTCGGCCATCCAGCCTTCGTCGCGAGCCATGACGGAGGCGATCCGGAGCGCAAGGCACTTCTTGCCGAGCAGCGCGTTGCCGCCGTAGCCGGAGCCGTAGGACCAGATCTCACGCGTCTCCGGGAAGTGCACGATGTACTTGTTCTCGGAGTCGCACGGCCACGGCACGTCCTCGATCGTCTCGCCGGACTCGTCGAGGAGCGGCATCCCGACCGAGTGCAGGCAGGGGACGAACTCGCCGCCCTCGCCCAGCGCCTGGAGCGCGCCGGCGCCCATCCGGGTCATGATCCGCATGCTCGCCGCCACATAGGCGGAGTCGGTGATCTGCACGCCGATCTGGCTCTTGTCCGAGCCGAGCGGGCCCATCGAGAACGGAACGACGTACATCGTCCGCCCGCGCATCGAGCCGGCGAACAGCTCCCTGAGCGCCTCCTTCATCTCCTCCGGGTCGCGCCAGTTGTTGGTGGGACCGGCGTCCTCCTCGTGGCGGGAGCAGATGAAGGTGCGGTCCTCGACGCGCGCGACGTCGCCCGGGTCGGACATCGCGAGGTAGGAGCCGGGGCGCTTGGCCTCCGAGAGGCGCGTGAACGTGCCCGCGTCCACGAGCGTCTGGCAGAGCCGGTCGTACTCCTCGGCCGAGCCGTCGCACCAGTGGACCTCCCGCGGCTCAACCAGCGCCGCCACCTCCTCTACCCATGCCTGCAGGCGTTTGTTCTTTGTGGGTGCGGGGGCAGTGGTCTCCATGGCCTACGAGCAGCTCCTCTGTGTCGCGTGGACTGGCGCCTCGCTCGGCTGGCATGCCGAAAGGCGCCGGGAACGGAAAATCGCCCTCGCGGGGCGACCCCGGCAGCGTATCGCACCGCCTCCGGGAGGGGCGTCGGGCGGGTGCCCGCCCGCCCCGCCCCGCCCCGGCCCGCCCCGACCCGCCCCGACACGCCCCGCCCCGCCCCGACCCGCCACATCAGGCTTCGGGCGCACGGACGAGCCCGACCTGCGTCCGGGACGGGCGCCGGGCGGGTGCCCGCCCCGCCCCGAAGGCGCGGGCCGGCAGGGCCCCGGTGGAAGGCCGCCTCAGGCGCCGGGCGTCTTGCGCGGCACGAGCACCAGCCGCTTGAAGTCGGCCACGAGCGTGCCGTCCTGGTTGTAGACGCGTGTGTGCACCTTGACGGTGCCGCGGTCCGGCTTGGAGCGCGACTCGCGCTTCTCCAGCACCTCGGACTCGACGAACAGGGTGTCACCGTGGAAGACGGGCGCCGGGTGGTTGAGCTCCTCGGTGGCGAGGTTCGCGATCGCCTTGCCGGAGACGTCGGAGACCGACATCCCGAGCGCGAGCGAGTAGACGAGCGGGCCGACCACGACGTTGCGGCCCTGCTGGGAGCCGGCCGCATAGACGTCGTTGATGTGCAGCGGATGGTGGTTCATCGTGATCAGGCAGAAGAGGTGATCGTCGGACTCGGTCACCGTCTTGGCGGGCCAGTGCTTGTAGACGGCGCCGACCTCGAACTCCTCGAGGTAACGGCCGTAGGGGTGCGCGCCGCTGGCCTCGCGGGCGGCCTGGGCGGTCTCGATTGGCTTGGTCTCGTTCATGGGCGGCAACGATACAGTTCAGCCCCCCGACGAGATCAGGAGAGATCATCTTGCGCAACCCCCGAGCTTTCGATAAGCCCCTAGCGATCGGCGCGCCCGACCCGGTGCGCGAGATCCCGGTGAAGCCTTCGAGGATGATCCACTTCCTCGACTTCTCCAACGAGAAGATGGTCGCGAAGGTTCCGGACATCGCGCCGAGCGTCGACATCCTGCTCGGCAACCTCGAGGACGCGGTGCCGGTCGACCGCAAGCTCGCGGCACGCGAGGGTCTGATCAAGGTCGGCCGGGAGATGGAGCTCGGGGATACGGCGCTCTGGACCCGCGTCAACGCCCTCGACTCACCGTGGGTGCTCGACGACCTCACCGA
This sequence comes from Solirubrobacterales bacterium, assembly GCA_027314825.1. Lineage (GTDB taxonomy): Bacteria > Actinomycetota > Thermoleophilia > Solirubrobacterales > Solirubrobacteraceae > Palsa-744. Next base: position 255 of record DAHVAB010000028.1, on the reverse strand, counting down.
GCTCGTCTCTCAGATCGGGCAGCGGCTGGAGGTGATCATGGTCCCGAAGGTCGAGGGAGCGTGGGACATCCACTACGTCGACCGCCTGCTCGCCCAGCTGGAGGCGAAGGCCGGCCTCACCAGGCCGATCCTGGTGCACGCGATCCTTGAGACCTCTCTCGGAGTGGCGAACCTCGAGGAGATCGCGGCCGCCTCGCCGCGCATCCAGGGGATGAGCTTCGGCCCAGCCGACCTGGCAGCCTCGCGACGGATGAA
>DAHVAB010000289.1 GCA_027314825.1 Solirubrobacterales bacterium | reverse complement strand
TGTGGCGCCGGCGCCGAGCGGGCACATACGCTGGCGCCGGTTAGGCGGTCGCAGGGCGGCTTAGCCTCCGCAGGCTCGCTCGCCGCTCACGGCGCGCCCGGCCCGCGCAGTGCCGTTCACCGCTCGCGGGCGTGCGTCCCCGTCCGGCGTCGCCGAGAGGCCGGCCGGCGCGCCGGAGGCGTCCAGCAGCGCGGCCACGCGGCCGGCGACAGCCCCGCGCAGGACGGAGACCGCGGTGCGGTAGCGCAGCGCGCTCGCCGAGAGCGGCTCCGGATGCTCGCCGGCGCCCGCGCCGGAGCCGGAGCCCGTGCCGGAGCCGGAGCCGGAGCCCGTGCCGGAGCCGGAGCCCACGGCCAGCGAGGCGCAGGCGGCTTCGGTCTTGGCCGCGTGGGTGCGCGCCTGCATCCAGGTGACCTCCAGGTATGCGAGCGCGGCGCCCAGCTGGTCTTCCGGCAGCTCGCTGCGCGTCTCGATCTGGCGCAACACTGGGATCACCTCGCGGCTGAGGCAGTGCAGCTCGGCGTGTGCGCGCAGCATCAGGCAGACGTCCGCGGCTGTGGCGGGCTCTGGTGCGGTGTGTGCCTGTTGTTGGGGGAGTTCGGGCATCTGGGAAGGCGGTGTGGGGTTTCGGACCGTCTGCCGCTCGATTCGACCGGGCGCAAACGGTGCTTTAGCAATCGCCCGGCATCTACGTTCATTGTCGGATCTGCCCCCGACGGAATGCCGCGCCCGCCCGGGAGGGAAGCCGCGGAGCGGCGCTCGCGAGAGCTAAAGGGCGCCGCCGGGCGGACCGATAGGTGATTGTGAGGAGTCGGACGGGGCCGTGCCGCGTCTTACGCCGAGCCAAGGAGACGAACACGCAGATGTCGATCGACCGCGGGCAGCGACTCACCCCGCGCAGCCCCGGGCAGCATGCTCGGGCGATCGTGCTGCGCCTGCGCATGCGCACGCTGCTCGCGCTCGGAGCGGTCGCGATCCTCACGACGATCGCTGGCAGGGCGTTCGGATGGCGCAGCCCGCTGTTCATGGGCTCGGAGGTGGCGCTGCTGCTGGTGATCTTGGCGGTGTACAGGTATGTGCTGCCGCTCGTTGATCGCCACGATCGGGGCGCCACCGGCGAGGAGCAGGTGGGCGGTCTGCTGGAGTCGCTGCCCGGCTCCGACTGGCGGGTGCTGCACGATGTCAGGATCGGTCGCGGCAACGTCGATCACATCGCGATCGGCCCGCCGGGCGTGTTTACGGTGGAGACGAAGAGCCACCCGGGGCCCATCCGGGTGAGGGGGGTGCACGGCGCGCTGCTGCGCCAGGCCCAGGCGCAGCGGTCGCTGCTGGAAGCGGTGGTGGATATGCCGGTCGAGCCGCTGATCGTGTTCAGCCGGGCGTGGGTCGACAAGCCGCTTGCGCGTCGCAAGGGAGTGCGGCTGCTGCCGGCGCGGATGATGGTCCGCTACCTGGCTGCTCGCGCGGCGCGGCTCTCTGGTGAGCAGGTGGCGATGGCGCATTCGCAGGTGCTGGATGCGATCGTGGCGGCCGCCTCGGGGAGCGGCCCGGGAGGGGAGTGCGCCCGCCGGCGACGTATGCCGGCCGGGGCGATGAGTAGGTTGATGAGAGGTGGGACCGATAGAGGCACAGACGAGGAGGCTCACGGCGAGCGAGCCCGCGCAGAGCGGGGCGCTCACGGCGAGCGTGCCCGCGACCATGGCTCCGGCCGTGGCCGTGGAGCGGCCCGCAGACGCTGAAGAGCGGCCCGCGGACCCGGAGCGGCTGCTGGCCCGGTTCGGGCTGAGCGCGTTCCGGCCGGGGCAGCGGGAGGCGGTGCAGGCGGCGCTCGCGGGGCGCGACAGCCTGGTGGTGATGCCGACCGGGGCGGGCAAGTCGCTCTGCTATCAGCTGCCCGCGCTGGCGGATTCGGACCCCGCCCGTCCGCTGTTGGTCGTGGTGAGCCCCCTGATCGAGCTGATGGACTATCAGCGAAGAAGCCTCATGCGGGCGGGCGTGGAGGTCGCGATGGTGGCGTCCACCATGGATGCGCAGGAGATCGGCGCCTCGCTGTCGCGGATCGCCTCCGGTGAGGCGCGGCTGGTGCTGGTCGCGCCCGAGCGCTTCGCCTCCGGCGCCTTCAGGGAGGCGGTCGCGACGCGGAAGGTGGGCCTGTTCGTGGTCGATGAGGCGCATTGCGTCGCGGAGTGGGGGCACGACTTCAGGCCGGATTACCTGCGGCTGCGCAGCGCGATCGAGGCGCTCGGCCGTCCGCCCGTGATGGCGACGACGGCGACGGCGACGCCGATGGTCGCGCGCGAGGTGGCGCAGAGGCTGGGCCTGCGCGACTGGGTGTCGGTGAGGTCGGGGTTCGACAGGCCCAACCTGAGCTTCGATGTGCTGGCGGTGGAGGGCAAGGGCGCGCTCTCGCGCAAGCGCGCGGCGCTCGCCCATGTGCTTGAAAGGCCCGGGTCGTGTCCGGCGATCGTCTATTGCGGCACGCGCAAGGCGACCGACCAGCTGGCGGACGAGATCGCCGGATGGGGCCGGCGGACGGTGGCCTATCACGCGGGGCTCTCGCCGGAGCGGCGCAGGGCGGCGCAGGAGGAGTTCATGGAGGGCGGGGCCGAGGTGATTGTGGCTACGAACGCGTTCGGGATGGGGGTGGATAAGCCCGACGTGCGGACGGTGGTTCACTGGGCGCTGCCGACGAGCCTGGAGGCGTACTATCAGGAGGCGGGCAGGGGTGGCAGGGATGGTTTGCCGGCCAGGGCACTGCTTCTGGCCTCCAGGGTCGATCTGGGCAGGCTGATCCGGTTCAATGGCGAGCGCAACATCGAGGTGGAGGAGGTGCGGGCGTTTGTGGGCAGGCTGCGCGCCGGAGCGCAGGAGAGCCGCGCGCAGATCGGCAGGGGCGAGCTGAGCGATCGCGACCGTCTGCTGCTGTCGGTGGCCGAGCGAGCGGGCGCCGCGGTGATGGAGCCGGGCGCCGGGGGTGGTTTGGTGGTGAGGCTGACTGGCGTTGGGTCCTCGCGGGAGGCGCAGCGCGCCCTGCAGGCGGCTCGCGACCGCGGCTGGCAGGCCTACCGGTCGATCGAGCGGTTCGTGAGCAATGCGCAGGTGTGCCGCCGCCGCCAGATCCTCGACCATTTCGCCGATCCGCAGGAGACCGCCCCGCTGGGCAGGTGCTGCGACCTCTGCGATCCAGACGTTGAGCTGATACAGGCGGCCGCGCGACCGCTCGCCGCACG
>DAHVAB010000288.1 GCA_027314825.1 Solirubrobacterales bacterium | reverse complement strand
ACCGCGGCGCCGCAGACGGCGGCGAACAGCACCGGTAACATCACCGGGCTGGCCACGCTGATCTTCACCACCTACGTGTTCCCGTTCGAAGCGACCAGCGCCCTGCTGATCACCGCCGCGCTCGCCGTGGCCGCCGTGCTGAGCGCCTCGATCTGGCAGCGCCGCGCGCGCCTGGCCGCCCTGAAGGCGCAGGGCTTCGAGCAGAGCCAGCTGTGGCGGGCGCTCGTCGCCGAGAGCGCGCTGGCCGTCGCGATCGGCTGTGCGGACGGGGCGCTGCTCGGCCTCTACGGCCACGCGCTGGCAAGCCGCTGGCTGGCGCTCAGCACCGGCTTCCCGGCGCCGTTCTCGCTCGGACTGCCCGGCATCCTGCTCGCGCTCGCGATCGTCACCGGGATCACCGTGATCCTGGTCGGAGCGCTCGGCATGCGCTCGACACGCGTCTCTCCGAGCGTGGCCTTCCAGGATCAGGCATGAGTTGCGGAGCGGCGGTCGCGAGGGGCGATCGCGCACGAGGGCCGGCGGATGTAGGACCATTGCGCTACCGTCGCGCTTCGCGGGCGGGAGCCTGCGGTTTCGGAGAGACCGTACGCAGCGGCGCAGAAGGGATCCGATGATGGCCACGGGCGGCGAGCAGCCCGCAGAGGAAGAGATCGGGGGAATCGCGGGCGCGAGCGGGATTCGCGGCGCGGCCGCCTTCCTGCGCGCCGCCCCGGTCTACTGGTGCGCCGTCTACCCGCAGGTCTGCGCGGAGCTGGCATGGCAGCGGCGCCGCGCGGAGGCGATCCCCGATCCGCGGCTGCGCCGGACGGCGTTGCATGTACTCCAGAGCAAGCGCTCCAACGTCGACGGGGCCGCCGCGTTCGCAGCCTTCGCCCCCGCCGCGCGGCGGGCGGCGGTGATCCGCGCGCAGGTCTCATTCCAGTCGGTCTACGACTACCTCGACGCGCTCACCGAGCAGCCGCACCCCGATCCGATCGCCAACTCGCGGCGCCTGCACGGCGCCCTCACCGCGGCGGTCGCGCCGAGGGTCTCGGGGTCGCCGACAGCCGCGGGCCGCCTCGCCCTCGAGGACCGGTTCGCCCCCCCCGATCACGCCGGGCACGGCGTCCCCGTGGAGGCCGAGGACGACGGCGGCTACCTGCGGGAGAACGTCGAGCGCTGCCGCACCGCGCTGCGCGCGCTCCCGTCGTATGAGGTGGTGCGCGCATCGGCGATCCGGCTGGCCTCCCACATCGTCGGCTATCAGACGTACAACGTGGGCGGCGGCGCGGAGCCGCGCGCGGCGCTCGCCGGCTGGGCGCGCGCACGCACCCCTCGGGGGTCGGACATCCACTGGTGGGAGACGGCGGCCTCGGCCGGCTCCTCGCTCGGCCTCTTCGCGCTGATCGCGATGGCGGCCCGCCCCGGCGCCACGGCTGCGGAGGCGACAGCGGTGGAGCAGGTCTACTTCCCGTGGATCGGCGCGCTGCACTCGCTGCTCGACAGCCTGATCGACCGGGACGAGGACGAGGCCAGCGGCCAGCACCCGCTGATCGAGCACTACGGCCGCCCCGACCAGATCGCGGCCGGGCTGCGGCGCCTCGCCCGCGAATCGAGCCGCCGCGCCGCCGCGCTGCCCGACGCCGCCAGCCACACGGCGATCCTGGCGAGCATGGCGGCGCTGTACCTGGCCGACCGTGAGGCCGCCGGCCCGCGGGCGAGGCGGGCCAGGGGCGAGGTGCTCCAGGCGCTGGGCGGGCTCACCGCGCCCGCGATGGCGGTGATGCGGATGCGGATGCTGCTGCGCGGCGAGCGTCCCGCCGCAGGCCGGGCCGCGGGCACGCGGTAGCGCCGACCGACCGTTCCGCGGCGTCCCGCCGACCGACCACCCTGCGGCGGCGCACCGGTCTAGCACCCTGCGGCGTCCCGCCGATCGACCACTCCGCGGTGGCGCACCGACCGGCCGGGCACGGCCGCAGCAGGCCCGACGCGGCGTAATCAGGTGCAGTAGCCTTCTCGGAAAGCCCTCTGCGGAGGGCTCGGCACACCCTGCCACCCGACTGCAGCGCCGGCGCCGGCATCGGCGCCGCTGCACCACACCCCGAGAAGGAGATCCGAGCTTCATGTCCTCCACCACGAGCACGCCCGCGGGCGTCGAAGCCGACGCGCACGCGGCGGGCGAGCAGAACGGAGCGGCCCCGGCCGACGGCCAGCCCGGCGCCTTCTCGATGGCGCTCAGCCAGGACCAGAAGGACATCCGGGAATGGGTGCACGGCTTCGCCGAGGATGTGATGAGGCCGGCCGCGCACGAGTGGGACGAGAAGGAGAAGACTCCCTGGCCGATCATCGAGGAGGCCGCGAAGATCGGCCTGTACAGCTGGGAAGGGCTCGCCCAGTTCTTCGCCGACCCGACCGGGTTGACGCTGCCGATCGTCAACGAAGAGCTCTTCTGGGGCGACGCGGGGATCGGGATGGCGATCATGGGTACCGGCCTCGCGGTCGCAGCGATCTTCGGCCAGGGCTCCGGCGAGCAGATCGGCGAGTGGATTCCCCGCTGCTTCGGCACCCCCGATGAGATCAAGGTCGCCGCCTTCTGCTCCTCGGAGCCGAACGCCGGCTCGGATGTGAGCGCGGTGAGGACGACCGCCAAGTTCGACGAGGCGGCCGGCGAGTGGGTGCTCAACGGCCAGAAGGCGTGGGCGACCAACGGCGGCATCGCCGACATCCACGTGGTGATCGCGTCGGTCGACCGCGAGCTCGGCGCCCGCGGGCATGCCGCGTTCGTGGTGCCGATGAGCGAAGCGAAGGGGATCAGCGAAGGCGCGAAGGTCTCGAAGCACGGCCTGCGCGCATCGCACACCGCCGACGTCTACCTCGACGACTGCCGGGTGCCGGCCGGATATGTCCTCGGCGGCAAGGAGAAGCTGGATGAAAGGCTCGCCCGCGCGAAGGAGGGCAAGCGCAGCAAAGGCAACGCCTCGATGGCCACCTTCGAGTCCTCCCGGCCGACGGTCGGCGCCCAGGCGCTCGGGATCGCACGGGCCGCCTACGAGTATGCGCTCGACTATGCCAAGGAGCGCGAGCAGTTCGGCAAGCGGATCGTCGAGAACCAGGCGATCGCCTTCACGCTGGCAAGGATGAAGATGGAGATCGACGCGGCGCGACTGCTGGTCTGGCGCGCCTCCTGGATGGGCAGAAACCAGGTCCCCTTCGAGAACGCGGAGGGCTCGATGAGCAAGCTGAAGGCCGGCGAGGTGGCGGTCTGGGTGACCGAGCGCGCGATCCAGATCCT
>DAHVAB010000287.1 GCA_027314825.1 Solirubrobacterales bacterium | reverse complement strand
GAGCACCGGATCGGCACGGTGCCTCTGGGGGAGCCGAGCGTGATCGTGGCGGTCGCCGCCGCCCACCGTGGAGCCGCGTTCGCTGCTGCCCGCGAAGCGATCGACCGGATCAAGGCCGAGGCGCCGATCTGGAAGCGAGAGGTCGAGGGCGGCGCAGGCGTCTGGGTGGAGGGGACTCCGCCGCCGGCCGCCTGACCGCGCCCCAGCGCGGTGGGCAGGCTGCGGGCGACGGCGGGCCGTGGCGGCCAGGCTGCGGGCCGGCCCCGGCCGTTACTCCGGCCGCCGCCAGTCATGCTTGCCGCCCGTCTTCTCCAGAAGCTGCAGGCTCTCCACGCTGACCCCGCGCTGCAGGCCCTTGATCATGTCGTAGAGGGTGAGCGCCGCCACGGCGCAGGCCGTCATCGCCTCCATCTCCACTCCGGTCTGGGCAACGGTGGAGGCGACGCTCTCGATCCGGGCGATCCCGGTCTCGGAGTCGAGCTCGATCGAGACGTCGACGTGGCTGAGCGGGAGCGAGTGCGCGAGCGGGATCAGCTCGTCGGTGCGCTTGGCCGCCTGGATGCCGGCCAGCCGTGCGGTGCCGATCACGTCCCCCTTCGGCGCGTCGCCGGCCGCCACGACCGCTGCGGTCGCAGGCTCCATCCGCACGATCGCCTCGGCGCGCGCCCGGCGCGCCGTCGGCGCCTTGGCGCCCACGTCCACCATCCGCGCGGCGCCGTCGCCGTCGATGTGGGTGAGCCGGTCCGGCGCATCCCGGGCTGACGTGCTCATCGCTGGCGCCGATCGCGGCGGTCCGGATCGAGAACGCGGAGATCCGGCGCGGACCGGCTCCGGTCGACCTCTGCAGGGGTGCGCATCGCTCAACCGCCGATCGCCGACATGGTGCGTGCCGGCTGCACGAAGCCCGGCTCGTTCACATGGTGCTTGAGCTCCTTGCGCCAGACGGCGTCGCGGATGATCCGCTCGATCTCCGTGTCGCTCGCGCCTGTGCGCAGCGGCGCGCGCAGGTCGGTCTCGGCCAGGGAGAAGAGGCAGGTGCGAAGGCGGCCGTCCGCGGTCAGGCGGATCCGGTTGCAGTCGGCGCAGAACGGCTCGGAGACCGGGTTGATGAAGCCGATCTGGCCGCGTCCGTCGGCGAAGCGGTAGACCCGCGCGGTCGCGTGCGGCTCGCGCGGGGAGGGCTCGAGCGGGTAGACGGCGTGGATCGCGGCCCGGATCTCCTTGCCGGTGAGCACCTGGGAGGGCGACCAGGAGCGGTCGGCGTCGAGTGGCATGAACTCGATGAAGCGGACCTCGTAGGGGTGCTCCCGCGCGAATCGCGCGAACGGCAGGACTTCCTCCTCGGTGAAGCCGCGGATGGCGACCGCGTTGACCTTGATCGGGTGCGCCTCCGGATGGGCGGACAGGGCCTCCAGGCCTCGCAGCACCGCTGCCAGCGCGTCGCGGCGGGTCAGCTGGAAGAAGCGGTCACGCTGCAGCGAGTCGACGGAGACGTTGAAGCGGCCGATGCCGGCGGCGACCAGCGCAGCGGCGTGGCGCTCCAGCAGGTAGCCGTTGGTCGTCAGCGAGAGGTCGTCCACGCCATCGATCCCGTGGAGCATGCCGGCCAGCAGCGGGAGGTCGAGGCGGGCGAGCGGCTCGCCGCCGGTCAGCCGTACGTCGCTCACTCCCATCGGCGCGAGGATCGCGATCAGGCGAGCGATCTCCTCGAAGGTGAGGACCTCCGCGCGCTGCAGCCAGGGCAGGCCCTCGGCGGGCATGCAGTACTGGCAGCGGAAGTTGCAGCGGTCGGTGACCGAGACCCTTAGGCTCCCGATCTCCCTGCCATGACCGTCTCGCAGCGGCTCCGTGCTCGCCCTGTCCACCCTCCTGATGGTAGTCGCCGCGTGCCGCCCCGTCCACGGCTGTCCGCCGCTCGGGGTGGCGAATGCGTGCCGCCCCGTCCACGGCTGTCCGCCGCTCGGGGTGGCGAATGCGTGCCGCCTCGCCGATACTTGGGGACATGACCGTGATCGGAGTGCCGCGAGAGGTGAAGGCCGACGAGTATCGGGTCGCGCTCACGCCGTCCGGCGCCAGGGAGCTGGCCGACCATGGCCACACCGTGCTGCTGGAGGCGGGCGCCGGCGCGGCTGTGGGGCTCGAGGATGGGGCGTATGTCGAGCAGGGCGCCCAGATCGTGGCGGACGCCGCGGCCGTCTTCGAGCAGGCGCAGCTGATCGTCAAAGTCAAGGAGCCGCAGCCGCAGGAGGTGGCGATGCTGAGGCCGCGGCACACCCTGTTCGCCTACCTGCATCTGGCGGCCGCGCCGCAGCTGGCCCGGTCGCTGATGGCCTCGGGGGCCACGTGCATCGCGTTCGAGACGGTCACCGACGCGCGCGGGAGGCTGCCGCTGCTGGCGCCGATGAGCGAGATCGCCGGCCGCCTCGCGGCCCAGGCGGCGGCATTCATGCTGGAACGGCCGCACGGCGGCCGCGGCGTGCTGCTCGGCGGGGCGCCGGGGGTGGCGCCCGCCACCGTGATCGTGATCGGGGCGGGAGTGGTCGGCACCCATGCGGCGAAGATCGCGGCGGGCCTCGGAGCGGAGGTGTGGATATATGACCGCTCGATCGATCGGCTGCGCGAGCTGGAGGGGCAGCTCGGCGGTCGCTGCCAGACCCGCTTCGCCACGACGCTGCACATCGAGGCGGGCCTGAGCGCCGCCGACGTGGTGATCGGAGCGGTGCTCGTCCCCGGCGCGAGGGCGCCGCGCGTGGTCACTCGCACGGAGCTTTCACTGATGCGTCCGGGCGCGCTGCTCGTCGATGTGTCCATCGACCAGGGTGGATGCTTCGAGACCTCGCGTCCCACGACCCACAGCGATCCGGTCTTCGAGGTTGACGGTGTGAGGCACTATTGCGTCGCGAACATGCCGAGCGCCGCGCCGCTGACCGCGACCCACGCGCTCAAAAACGCGACGCTGCCCTACGTCCTCGCGCTCGCCGACCGCGGCGTGGCCGCGGCGCTGCGGGGCGACCCGGGGTTGATGGCCGGGCTCAACGTCTGCGCGTCGCGGATCACCTGTGTGCCGGTCGCCGAGGCGCTCGACCTCGAGGCGGTCGCCCCGCGGGATGCCCTGCGCGCGCTTGCTGGCGAGCCCGCCGCCGGCTGAGCGCTCAGGGCGTCCGCTCAGGGTGCCACCTGCTCGCCGGTCTCCGTGTCGATCACGGCGATCGCACCGGTCGGGCAGGCGTCGGCCGCCTCCCGCAGCGACTCCAGCGGGGCGTCGCCGATCGCGACCGAGAGGTCGTCCTCCA
>DAHVAB010000286.1 GCA_027314825.1 Solirubrobacterales bacterium | reverse complement strand
CCTCGTCCTCGCGGACGCTCTCGTCATCGCCCTGCTCGCCCTCGTCCCCATCCTCCTCCTCGTCCTCGTAGAGGGACTCGCTCGCCAGCAGCTTGCCTTTGCGGTCGTAGAGCTTGATGTCGAGCAGGTCGCCGCCGTAGTCGTCCGGGGCGATGATGGTGAAGCGCTGCTCTGAGAGCTCGCACTGGTCGACCGCCAGGTCGGCGAGCTCCGCGGTCGCGATCACGCCTCCCGGGACGAGCGCTCTGCCCCACACGAGAGTCATGGCGGCGGAGGCGCCCCCGTGTCCGCGCCAGGAGCCGATCACCTCGTCGCAGATGTCGAGCTTCCAGTCGGGGTTGTGCTCGGCGGTCTGGTCGGTGTAGTCGGCGAGAGCCGTCAGGTCGGTCGGTTCGCCGTCGTCGGTCGGCGCGACGAAGCGGACGTAGCCGAAGACCTCGTATCCGTTGGTGGTGCGGCTGGTGGCGGGGATGTAGGTGCGCCCGTGCCAGCTGCGGTCCGGGTACCAGCTGATCTCGCCGGGGCTGCCGATCGCATCGTGGTCTGCGTCCATCTCCTCGAAGGCGGCGATCAGCGCGGTCTGCAACCGCTCCGCCCAGCGGCCGTAGGGAAGTCCCTCCTGTGCGGGCTCCGCCGCGAAGCATGGGACGAATCGCTCAGCCGGTGGCATCGGCGTGCAGCCTACCCTGGATGCCCGCCAGGAGGCGGCGCACCGGCCGGCTGGGAATCCTGCTCGAGCATCACCGTCACCGGCCCCTCGTTCACCAGCTCGACCTCCATGTGGGCGCCGAAGATGCCGCGCGCCGCGCCGGTGCGCTCGCAGAAGCGCTCATACAGCGGCCCGGCCACCTCGGGCCGGGCCGCCTCTGCGTAGCTCGGTCGTCGGCCGCGGCGGGTGTCGGCGTAGAGGGTGAACTGGCTCACGCACAGGATCTCGCGCTGCCCGAGAGGCTCGTTCATGCGCCCTGCGGCGTCCGGGAAGATCCGGAGCGCGAGCACCTTCGCGGCGAGCGTGTCGGCCTGCTCCGGCCCGTCGCCGGCACGGACTCCGAGCAGCACGAGCAGCCCTGGGCCGATCGCTGCGACCTGCCGGCCTTCGACGCGCACGGACGCTCTGCTCACTCGCTGCAGCAGCGCTCTCAGCGGCCGGCTGCGCTCCAGGGGCGCGGATCGCGCGCTCGCCGCGAGCCCGCCGCAGGGCGCACGGCTTCTCCCGGGTTCCAGCCGCGGCGGCTCGCGACGGGCGCGCCCGCTGCGGGCATCCTCATGCCTCTCGCAGCAGCTGCGCCGCCTGCTCGGGGGCGAGGATGTTCAGGTGCAGGCCGGTGGAGAGCTCCAGCCCGGCGAGGTGGGTCAGTCGCGGCACGATGTCGATTCGCCAGCAGAAATGCTCGGCGCCCTGTGGAGCGGTGCGGACCCACAGGTTCAGCGGCGGGCTGGCGCCGAGGTGGCGGGCCAGGCGGCTGAGACCGTCGTGGAGCAGGGCGGCGCCGGTCGGTCCGTCCTGCTCGAAGCAAGGGCGGGGCCGGCGCGGGATCAGCATCAGCTGGTAGGGCAGCTTGGAGGCCCAGGGAGCGATCAGGACCGCCTCCTCGTCGATCGCCACGATCCGCTCGCCGAGACGGACCTCTTCCTGGAGGATGTCGCCGAGCAGATCCTGTCCCATCGTGCGGTTGGCGTGGGCGCGGCAGCGCTCCCGCTCCCGGGCAACCTGGGCGGGAACGAATGGCAGCGCGTAGAGCTGGGCGTGGGTGTGCGGCAGCGACGCGCCGGCCTCGGCGCGCTCGTTGACGATCAGCTGGACGTAGGGGGAGCTCTGCGCGTGCGCGCGCATCCGCTGCTGCCAGACCTCCATCGCGCGGGCCACCTGCTCCACCGGCAGCTCGGCGAGGCTCGCGACCTGGTCCGAGCCGTTGACGATCACCTCGTGGGCGCCGACGGCCGGCAGGGCGGTGAAGAGCTCGGCTGCGGAAGCCGGCCCCTTGGCGGGCGGCTGCGGACGGTCGGGCGTGGCGGCAGCGGGCGTGGCTGATAGCGCCGGGTAGAGGTTCGGGACGACTCTGACCAGCCAGCCCGGCGAGTCGGCGGGCGAGCCATCCGGGCGCAGGGCCGCGATCTCGGGGGGCGTCATCTGCTCGGAGCCCTCGGCGAACGGGTCGCCGGCCGCGACGATCGGCTCCGGCCCGGGCGACGGACGGACGGGCGCGCCGCCGGGACGCTTGGCGCGCTCGCCCGCGATGATCACGCGGTCGCCGGTGAGCGGATCGATTCTGATCTCGGGCATCGTTGGTGCTGCTGCCTGGTCGTGGGGCCGGGGTTGCTGTCGCGGGTTGCTGTCGCGGGTTGCTGTCGCGGTGCTGCCGGGGTACTGATGGGGTGCTCTCGCGGTGCTGCCGGGCTGCCGCGCCGGCCTGGCGGGAAGGTTTGCAGAGATGCGACCGCCCGCCGCGGCCGCCTCGACGTGCTATATCCTGAATGGTCGTCGCAGACATGGTGCCATCCGGCATCTGGCTGTGCTGCCGGTGGGAGCCGGCGTTCTGAGTCTCGTCGAATCCGATCTGCCTCGACGACTCCATCTCCGAAGCCCAGAGCCTTTCATGGCCGAGTCCACTTCAGTGGCCAGCGCGGCCGCGCCCATTCCAAGCCAAGCAGCCATCGCACGCGCCGAAAAGCTGACGCGCGAGCGCTTCGTGCACCCCGGCGAGGATCCGGCGGTTGCGCTGGCGGCCGGCTCGCCGCGCAGGCGAGCGCTCGACCAGGCGCTGGAGGAGCTCCAGGACGGCGCCAAGCGGCCGTCCACTGAATGGCGCCGCAAGTATTCGCTGATGCTCGGGCTGGAGCGGCTGCTCTCCGAGGACGAGCCGAAGCTCGCCGACGGCACGGTGCTCTCGGCCCACCAGGTGGACGCGCTGTCTGGAACGCTCGCCGCTCTGCTCGCCGATACGGGGCCTGTGGCCGAAGAGGCGGCGGCCGAATCGAACGGCCGGGCGGGTCACGCGGCCTCACCCGAGCCGATCGCCCCCGAGCGCCGGTACGCCGAGCTGGCGCAGCAGGATCCGCCGCCGGAGCGGACGGCCGTGGACGGCGCACGGGAGCACGACCTGCCGGCGATCCTCGGTGAGGGAGAGCAGATCGACGACGAAGCCGAGGATTTCGACGAGGACGAGGACGAGGACGAGGACGAGAACGAGGACGAAGACGCGGAGCCGGAGGACGCGGACGAAGACGCGGAGCCGGAGGACGCGGACGAAGACGCGGAGCCGGAGGACGCGGACGAAGACGCGGAGCCGGAGG
>DAHVAB010000285.1 GCA_027314825.1 Solirubrobacterales bacterium | reverse complement strand
GCGCCGCGCCGCGGCTGACGCGCTGCGCACGTGCCGCCGCCAGCACCCCTACCGGCCCGCCCGCTGCGCCGCGCAGCAGAGCAAGCTCCTGCACGCCCGCCACCGGGTGGCCCGGGCGCGAGCGCGGCTTGCCCGTCGCAGGGCGCGTATCGCGCGTGATGGTGCCGTCCGCAAAGCGCAATCGGCCCCCCATATCGCCGCGGCCGGCCAGACCGTCAAGTGGAACAGGGTCGGCAGGGTGAAGCGGTACGTGTTCGTGCGCAAGATCCCGGGCCACACGCCACAGTACGCTCGGGTGGCCACCACGTCGCTCACGCCCCCGCCGGTCGCCGGCGCGACAGTCACCTACAGCGTCCGCACGGCCGTGGCCGGCAGCAAATGGGCGCCGGAAGTCGCGATTCACTACTCGCCGGCGACGTCCCGCGGCAACAGCCCGCGGCACCGTGGGCACGGCTTCGAAGCATCGGCGAAATCCGAAGGCACGAGCTCGTCGACCGGGTCGAGCGGCACCTCGACGGAAGCCGCGTCCCCGGCGGGCACTGCCGTCTTCCAGCCCGGCCTGAACTCCGGGACCGAAGCGCTTGACTTCGAAGGCGCCGCCACGCTCGGAGCGAAGCTCGTAAGGCTCGACTTCGGGATCGGCGACTCCGCGCAGGAACTGGAAGGCGCCATCGCCGGCTACGCCGAACGTAAGATCCGCGTGCTGCCCCTCGCAGACTTCTACGGCTCGCTGCCGACGCCGGAACAGGCACGCAAACTCGCGAGCTGGGCGCAGGCGTTCGGCGCGGGGGGCACCTTCTGGGCAGCGCATCCGGGGCTGCCGGAAGTCGCGGTCCAAGCGATTGAATTCGGCAACGAGACGAGCTACGCCTACCAGTACAGCAACGACACGGAAGCAGGCTACGCGAGCCGCGCCCGGACCTATGCACTGCGCTTCGCCGAAGCGGTGACGGCGATCCGGGGGGCCAACGCCACGGTCGGCCTGCTCGCCCAGGGCGATGCGGGCAACGCCGGCTCGACCTGGATCTCCAGCATGTTCGCCGCCGTTCCCAACCTCGGCGCGCTCGTCGCGGGATGGACCATCCATCCCTACGGGCCCGGCTGGAGAGGCAGGCTGGAAGACCTGATCAGTGAAACCAAGGAACAGGGAGCGCCGTCCAGCATCCCGATCGATATCACCGAGTGGGGCCTGGCAACCGACAACGGCGCCTGCTTGACCGAAAACTACGGCTGGAACCCCTGCATGACCTACAAGGAAGCGGCAGGCGTCCTGAGCACCACTGTCAAGGAAATGCACCAGGTGCTCGGCGGCCGTTTCGGGATGTTCCTGCTCTACCAGGTTCGCGACCAGTCGCCGGCCGGCCAGAGCAACGAACGCGAGGCGTACTTCGGCGCGCTTCAGCAGGAACTCCAGCCGAAGGGCGAATTCACCGGCGCCGTCCAGGCGCTCATGGCTGAATAGCCGCCTGACAAAGCGGGCGGCGACGGCAGGTGTAATCCTCCACGGATGCATCCAGCTGCCGCCGCCGACGCCGAGTCGGCCGCGCTTGCGGGGCCAGGAGCCGGCTCGCCCGCCTGGCGAGCCGTTCGCGCGTGGCTCTCCTCTCCCGCGGGGCTCGCCGTGCTCGCCCTCACCCTGCTGGCTGCGGCGCTTCGGTTCGCGACGCTCGGGGTGCAGAGCATATGGCTGGACGAGTCCGCGACGATGATCCTCGTCCGCCACAGCTTCGGGGGGATGCTCAGTCACCTCGCCGGCAGCGAATCGGCGCCACCGCTCTACTACGTCCTGGTCTGGATCTGGACCAGGATCCTCGGTACCGGCCCACTCGGCTTCCGCAGCTTCTCAGCACTCATCGGAACGCTCACGGTGCCCGTCATGTACCTGGCGGGACGGCGGGCATCCGTGCGCGTCGGGGTGTGGGCGGCAGCGCTGGCCGCCCTCAGCCCCGCCCTCTACTTCTACTCCCAGGAGGCGCGCTGCTACGGCCTGCTCGTCCTCTTCAGCGCGATCGCGTTCGTCGCCTGGCAGCGCGCGCTCGATCGCCCGCGCGGACGCGAGCTGGCGATGTGGTCGATCGCCTCGGTGCTGGCCGTGCTCACCCACTACTTCGCCGCGTTCCTGTTCATCCCCGAGGCGCTGATCCTGCTGCGCCGGCTCGGTTTGCGGCGGGTGCTCGCGCCGGCCGGAGCGGTGGTCGCGGTGGGGATAGCCCTGATCCCGCTGGCGCTGAGCCAGATCGGCAACGGCAGCAAGGTCGGCTGGATCGAAGAAACGCCGCTCGGATCGCGTGTCGCCGAGACGGTGAAGCTGTTCCTGGTGGGTGTGTACGGGCCGCTGGAGATCGTCTCCGCCGCGCTGGCCGGGCTGGCCACAGCCGGAGCGCTCGTGCTGGTGATCCGACGTGCCGATCGTCGCGAGCGTCGGCTCGCGCGTGATGCGGCCCTCGCCGGCGGCGTGGCGATCGCCATCCCGCTCCTGCTGGCCGCCACGCACCTGCTCGATGTCTTCGATGGACGCAACATGCTCGCGGCGTGGATCCCAGCGGCGGTGCTGGTGGCAATCGGCGTGGGCGGGGCCCGCTCCGGACGAGCTGGCGCAGCGGTGGGGGCGTGCGTCTGTGCGATATCGCTGGCGGTGATCGCCGGCATCAACGCGATCCCCTCCTATCAGCGCGACAACTGGCGGGGCGCGGCCCACGCCCTGCCCCCGGCCATCACCGCCAGGGCGATCGTCAGCGGCCACTACTCCTCGCTGCCGCTCTCGATCTACCTGCCCCGCCTGCACGCCTTCAGCGAAGGTGCAGTCCGCACTCGCGAAATCGACTTCATCACGTTGCGCACGCGGCGCACGGGCGCCGCCCCCGAACCGCCGAGCGTGCAGCGCAAGGCGCCGCCGGGGTTCCGGCTCGCCACGGTGCGCAGGACCGAAACCTACGCCGTCTCCAGGTTCCTCGCACGCCGGGAGCAGGCCGTCTCACTCGGCGTGCTGCGCAAGCTCGCCGGCGATCCCGAAGCCGAAGTCAGCCTCCAGCGCTGAGCGGCTGCGCGCGCCGCGGCGCCCGCGAGGAGCCTGACGGCACTGAGCTCGTCGGCATCGCCCCAGCGGGCGCATCAGAAGCCGTGCCCTCCGGGGCTTGCGGTACGTCTGGCACCGTTCGCACGACAATTGCGAGGACGCCCACCTGCATGGCAACCAGCACGGTCATCCGCGGGTCCACGCCGGTGAAGCTCGCGGTCGTTTCGATCGCCGCCAGTCCGACCAGCCCGCATACCGACGCGAGCCCGAACGCCCGCAACAGCGGCT
>DAHVAB010000284.1 GCA_027314825.1 Solirubrobacterales bacterium | reverse complement strand
ACGCGATGCCGGCCTGGTCGGTCGACGGGATGGACGTCACGGCCGTCGAGCGGGCGGCTCGGGGAGCGGCCGCGCAGGCCCGCGGCGGCGGCGGCGGCGGCGGCGGCGGCGGCGGCGGGCCGATCTTCCTGGAGCTGCGCACCTACCGCTTCCGCACCCACTCGATGTACGACGCGGGCCGCTACCGCTCCAAGGAGGAGGTGGCCGCCTGGCGGCGGCGCGACCCGATCCCCGCGCTGCGCTCATCGCTCATCGCGCAGGGAGCCATCTCCGAGGCGCAGGCGGCCGAGATCGACCTCGCGGTCGCCGCCGAGGTGCAGGATGCGGTGCAGTACGCCTCCGCCGGCGACTTCGAGCCGGTGGCGGACCTGGAGCGCTTCGTCTACTGCGAGCAGCAGCGGTGACGTCGGCGGCCGCCAGGAGGGCGCGGGGGCATCGAGGCGACGGCGACCGGAGGGTCGGGCCGTGAGCGCGCAGGCCTCCGGGCCGATCACCTATCGCGAGGCGATCCGCGAGAGCATCCGCGAGGCGATCCTCTCAGACGAGCGCGTCTTCCTGATGGGCGAGGACGTCGGCGCCTACGAGGGCACCTTCGCCGTCACCCGGGGCCTGCTCGCCGAGCTCGGCCCCGAGCGCATCCGCGACGCCCCGCTCTCCGAGCTCACCTGCGTCGGCGCCGGGATCGGCGCGGCGATCGCGGGGATGCGCCCGATCGTCGAGCTCGGCACGATCAACTTCGCGCTGCTCGCGCTCGATCAGATCGTCAACAACGCCGCCACGATCACCCACATGTCCGGAGGCCAGCTCTGCGTGCCGCTCGTGATCCGCACCGTCACCGGCGCCGGCCGCCAGGTCGCAGCCCAGCACTCCCACAGCCTGGAGGGCTGGCTCGCCCACATCCCCGGCATCAAGCTCGTCGCCCCCGCCACGATCGCGGACGCCCGCTTCATGCTGGCCGCCGCTCTGGCCGACCCCAACCCGGTGATCCTCGTCGAGCACGCGGGCATGTACAACACGCAGGGGCAGCTCCCGGCCGGCCTGGAGGCCGTGGACATCGAGCGCGCGGCGGTGCGGCGCGAGGGCACCGACGCGACGATCGTCGCCTACGGCGGTGCGCTGCCCACCGCCATGTCCGCGGCCGAGCAGCTCGCGGGCGAGGGAGTGCAGGCGGAGGTGATCGACCTGCGCGTGCTGCGACCGCTCGACAGCGAGACGGCGATCTCCTCGGTGCGCAGGACCCGCCGCGCCGTGATCGTCGAGGAGGGATGGCGCTCGGTCGGCCTCGGCGCCGAGGTGGCCGCGCGGCTCGCCGAAGCCTGCCACGCCGATCTGACCGCGCCGATCGCGCGCCTCGGCGGCGCCGAGGTGCCGATGCCCTATCCGAAGCATCTGGAGCAGGCGGCACTGCCGCGGCCGCAGGACGTGATCGCCGCCGTCAGGGGGATGCTCGACGATGGCTGACTTCAAGATGCCCTCGCTGGGGGCCGACATGACCCACGGCACGCTCCTGGAATGGATGGTGGCGCCCGGCGCGGCCGTCAAACGGGGCGACATCGTCGCGCTGATCGACACCAGCAAGGCGGAGATCGAGGCGGAGGCCTTCGAGGACGGCGTGATCGAGGAGCTGCTCGTCGCCCCCGGCACGCGCGTGCCGGTCGGCACCCCGCGCGCGCGCATCCGCTCAGCGGGCGCGGCGCCGGCCGCAACCGGGACGCCTTCGGCGGGACAGGGCTTGACCGCGACGCCCGCGGCGGGACCGGACTTGACCGCGACGCCCGCGGCAGGACAGGACTTGACCGCGACGCCCGCACCGCCGCCGGCCGGGACGGCCGCATTGCATGGGTCCGAGCGGCAGGCCGCAATGCGCGAGGCGATCGGGCAGCTGATGACACGCTCCAAGCGCGAGATCCCCCACTACTACCTGCAGCGGGAGATCGACATGACCGCTGCGAGCGCCTGGCTGGCCGAGCGCAACGGCGAGCGAGCACCGGCCGAGCGGATCCTGCCGGCGGCCCTGCTGCTGGCCGCGGTGGCGAGGGCCGCCGCCCGGACGCCCGCAATGAACGGCCTCTACACCGACGGCGCCTTCCACCCCGCGGACTCGGTGCGCCTCGGCGTCGCGGTCGCGCTGCGCGGCGGCGGACTGATCGCCCCGGCCCTCCAGGGGGCCGAGCGAATGAGCGTGCCCGAGCTGATGGCCGGCCTGCGAGACCTGGTCGCGCGCGGGCGGACCGGCGCCCTGCGCAGCTCCGAGGCGCAGACGCCGACGATCACGGTGACCAACCTCGGCGAGCAGGGCGCCGACCTCGTCCACGGCGTCATCTACGCCCCCCAGGTCGCGCTTGTCGGATTCGGCCGTGTGCGCGAGCGGCCGTGGGCGCAGGGCGGGATGCTCGGAGTGCGCCCGACCGTGCAGGCGAGCCTCGCCGCCGACCACCGCGTCAGCGACGGCCGCACCGGCAGCCGCTTCCTGGCCGCGATCGACGCGCTCCTGCAGAGCCCGGAGGAGCTGTGAGGGCGACCGGCACCGAGGAGCGCATGTGAGCGGCCGTGGGCATCTGCGCGAAGCGGTGCTCGGCGCGGCGCCCCCCGAGAGCAGGAGCAGACATGAGCGATGATCGTGAGACCCTGCGCCGAGCCGTGATCGACGCCCTCACCGAGATCGCGCCCGAGGTCGACCCGGCGGCGATCGACGAGGCGGCCGGCCTGGCCGATCAGCTGGAGCTCGACTCGATGGACATGCTCAACCTGATAGTCGCCATCCACGAGCGGACCGGCATCGAGGTGCCCGAGCGCGACTACGGCCGCCTGGCCACCCTGAGAGGCGCCGTCGACTACCTCGCCGCGATCGGCGGCTCCAGCTCTACAGATCGATAACAACCGAGCCGAGCAGCCGGCTACCATCGCCACGGTGAACGGACGCCTCTCCACGCTCGACCGGCTGCTGCCGCTGTGGATCGTGCTCGCGATGGGAGCCGGCCTCGGCCTCGGCGCGCTCATCCCAGGCCTGGAGAGCGGCCTGAGCTCGGTGCAGGTGACCGGCACCTCGCTGCCGATCGCGATCGGACTCCTGCTGATGATGTACCCGGTCCTCGCGAGGGTCCGATACGAGGAGCTCGGCCACCTGCGCGGGCAGCGCCGGCTGCTCATCTCCTCCCTGGCGCTCAACTGGATCATCGGGCCCGCGCTGATGTTCGCGCTCGCCTGGCTGCTCCTGCCCCACCAGCCCGCCTACCGCACCGGCCTGATCATCGTCGGGCTGGCCCGCTGCATCGCGATGGTGCTCATCTGGAGCGAGCTGGCCTGCGGCAAC
>DAHVAB010000283.1 GCA_027314825.1 Solirubrobacterales bacterium | reverse complement strand
GCGACTCCTCCACCCGCTCGAAGCACCTCGCGAGCTCCGCGTCGTCGATCGGCAGGGCGAACTCGGCGCGCCAGCGATCGAGCACGGCCGGCGGCGTGCGGAAGCAGGTCCCGGAGTTCACGAGCGTCGTCCCCCCGATCCCCCGTCCGAGCGGCATCACGATCGGCGGATCTCCCACCGTCACGGTCTGGCCGCCATCCCTGTAGAGGCTGGCGAGCATCTGTGGAGGCCGCGCGGTGAACGAGTCGGGATCGTGGTGGGGGCCCTGCTCCAGGAGCACCACATCGGCACCGCCCTCGGCCAGCTCGGCCGCGACCACGGCACCGCCGGCGCCGGCGCCGATCACGCACACGTCCGTGTCGATTCGCTGCGCCTCCATGCTCACGGCCTGCCCTCGGCGCGCCGCAGCGCCCTGCCGGAGGCGACGACCGCGGCCGCATCGAAGCCGAGCCGCCTGCTCAGCTCCGGGTCGTCGTAGCGCTCCATCGCCAGCAGCGAGCCGGCCGCCTGGGCGGCCAGCGGCATCTGCGAGAGCAGCGTTCGGCCGCGCGGACGCCTGGCGATTCCCAGCAGGACCCGCAGCCCTGCGCGCTGCGGCAGGGGCGCTGCCTGCAGGTAGGTGTCGAGAGCGCTGGACGCGCGTACACCGCGCTGAGCGCCTGGGCGGACCGTGCCGGGCACGCGCGGAGTCTCTCCGTCACACTGTCTCAGACCATGGGCAGGCCCCGGCAACATCGCTCCGGCTCCGGCGGCTCCGGCTCCGGCGGCTCCGGCTCCAGCGCCCCGGCGCCCCGGATCGAGCTGATCGGGCTCGCACCGTCGGCCACACCCGTGGAGGCCGCCGCCGTGGTGGCGGCCCTCGAGCGCTTTCTCGCCGAGACGCGACCCGCGGCCGCGTCAGCGGCCTCAAAAATCGACCCCTGGCGGCGCGCCGCCCTCCTGGAGGGCGTCGACCGAGAACCGCTGGAGGATCTGCGCGAGCCGTGGATCTGAGGGCCTGCGCCGGGACCCGGGCCTAAATGCCCGAAACCCGCTAGGATTTCGCCCTTATTGATCTGCCGATGGCTTGCGGCGGCGCCGTGAGCCCTGCCGCGAGCCGGCCGCCCCGCACGAGGAGGTCTCAGAGACGATGCAGCCATCCCCCCCAGACACCGCCACGACCGCGAAGGGCACCCTCGCCGACCCCGAGGTCCTTCAGCACGTCCCCGGCCACGTGATCCCGATCCTGCAGCGCGAGTACGACGACTTCAAGACCGAGGCCACCCGCTTCCTCGCCGGCCAGACCGAGGAGGAGGAGTTCGTCAGGTTCCGTCTCAAGCAGGGCGTGTACGGCCAGCGCCAGCCCGGCGTCCAGATGGTCCGCGTCAAGCTTCCCTTCGGCGGGATCACCCCCGAGCAGCTGGAGTCCTTCGCCGATGTGGTCGAGGCATACGCGCCCCTGCGCAAGGGCCACATCACGACCCGTCAGAACGTGCAGCTGCACCATGTCCCCCTGGAGGACGCCGAGAGGGCGATCCGTGAGCTCGGCCGCGCCGGCCTCTCCAGCCGCGAGGGCTGCGGCAACACGGTCCGCAACGTGACTGGCGACCCGTGGGCCGGCATCGCCCCCGACGAGCTCTTCGATCTGACCCCCTACGCCGCCGCCTACGTCCGCTACTTCGTGCGCCACCCGACCACGCAGGCGATGCCCCGCAAGATCAAGACCTCCTTCGACGCCAGCCCAGCCGACCGCGCGATCAGCGCGATCCACGACGTCGCCTTCCGGGCGCGGGTCCGGGAGATCCCCGGCCGCGGCACTGTGAAGGGCGTTCAGATCCTGATCGGCGGCGGCACCTCGATCATGCCGCGCGCCGCGCAGGAGCTCTACGACTTCGCCGAGCTCGACAGCGGCGAGTACCTGCGGATAACCGAGGCGGTGCTGCGGATCTTCGACCGCCAGGACTGGCTGCGCGTCAACCGCGCCCGCGCCCGGATCAAGGTCTTCGTCGACAAGTTCGGCATCGAGGAGCTGCGCAGGCAGGTGGAGCAGGAGCTGGCCGGCGACTGGGCCGCGGAGGCCGACTATCCGCTCGCCGTGCAGCGCGGGCTGCTGCTGGAGGATGAGGAGGGCTCCGCTCCCCCGGTGCGCCCCGCCCACGCCTCGCCGAACGGCGACCTGGCCGAGTTCGAGCGCTTCCGGGCCGCCAACGTCGCCGCGCAGCGCCAGGAGGGGTTCGTGAGCGTCGAGGTGAAGATCACCCGCGGCGATCTCACTCCCGAGCAGTTCCGGGGGCTGGCCTCGATCATGCGCGCCCACACCGGACGCTGCGCGCGCACGACGGTGCAGCAGAACCTGGTGCTGCGGTGGGTGCGCCCGGAGAGCCTGTACGAGGTGTGGAGCGCACTGCGCGAGCTGGGGCTCGGCGATGCCGGCTCACGGCAGATCACCGACGTCGTCTCCTGCCCGGGCACCGACAGCTGCAAGCTCGGCATCACCAGCTCGATGGGACTCAACCAGGCCATCCAGGCGCGTCTGGAGGCGATGGGCATAAACGATCCGCTGACGAAGGCGATCAGCATCAAGATGAGCGGCTGCCCGAACGGCTGCGGCCAGCACCATCTCGGCACGATCGGCTTCTACGGAGCCTCCATCAAAGTCGGCGAGCACACGATCCCCGCCTACATCCCTCACGTCGGGGGCGTCTACGAAGGCGGGGAGGTGGCCTTCGGCAAGCGGCTGAAGCTGCGCCTGCCGGCCAAGCGGGTGCCGGAGGCGATCGAGCGGTGGATCCGCCACTACGAGGCCGCCCGCCGTGAGGGCGAGCCGTTCGGCGACTTCACGCAGCGGATCGGCCCCGGCGAGCTGGAGGCTCTCGTCAAGGATCTCTCGATGCCGGTCGATTTCACGGTGCAGACCATGAATGAGTTCATCGACTGGAACCGCAGCGCGCCCTTCCAGGTGATCCGCGGCGAGGGCGAGTGCGCGGTCTGAGCGAGAATCCCGCCGCGCCGGCCGACCGCTTGACCGAGACGCTGCGCGCCGCCGTCGAGCGCCATGGCGAGAGCGCCGTGCTGCTCTGCTCCTTCCAGAAGGAGGAGTCGGTGCTGCTCGACGAGCTGCTGCGCGTCGGCGGTCTCGGCCGCACCCCCGTCAGAATCGTGACGATCGACACCGGCGTGCTCTTCCCCGAGACGGTCGAGACCTGGCGCGCCTTCGAGGAGCGTTTCCAGGTGCGGATCGAGACGCAGGACGCGAGCGGCGACCCGGCCGCCGGACAGCGACAGCCGGGCCCGGTCGACAGCGTCCCCGACGAGGTGCTCGGGGTCAGCGGCCTGGTC
>DAHVAB010000282.1 GCA_027314825.1 Solirubrobacterales bacterium | reverse complement strand
CTCGACCGTGTGCCCGGTCCGGCGGGCGAGCCGCGCCATGTGGGAGTGAGCATGGGCTGGCAGGCCCATCGCGTTCATCGCGGCCAGGCCGAGATCTGCGACGCCGAGGCCGAGGCGGTACTTGCGGGAGGAGTCCTGTTCCAGGTATCCGAGCTTGGTCAGCGTGGTCCGGTAGCGGTGCGCGGTCGCTCGGCTCATTTCGAGTTGCTGGGCGATCTGCGCCACCCCTAGCAGCGGCTGCTTCGCGGTGAAGCAGCCGAGGACCGCAAGGCCGCGTTGAAGCGACTGCGAGTAGCGGAGGTGTCGCTGCGAAGCGCTCCCTCCGCGCCCGCGAGCCTCTCCCACGCCGGCCACCCCCAAGACCCCTCGGCGCCTACCCGGGTGCCTGCTCGCCGCGCTCCTCGGGCGGCCCGGCCAGGCGGTCGGCCGCCGCCTGCAGGCGCCCGGCGAGGATGGCGACCGCCTCCGTGTCGGTCATGCTCTGCGCGGGCACCGTGATCTCGATCGCGCCGGTGCGCCGCTCAACCTCCACGGCGAGAGCAAGCCCGCCGGCTGTCCTCTCCTGGAAGGCGTGGATCTCGCCGGTCCCGCCGCCTGCCGCGAGGAGCGCGTTGCCGGCGGCGGTCTGCGCCGCCGGGCGGCGCGAGCCGGCTCCGATGCCGCGCTCCAGCTCGTAGCAGCCGCGGGCGAATCCGCGAAGGCGCAGCAGGTAGAGGACCTCCTGGCCGTCGAGCACGGCGAGGCTCGTCGTGTGCCCGGTCTCATCGCGTAGCTCGCGCAGGACGGGACGGGCGCATCTTGAGATCGCAAGCGAGTGCACCAGCGTCAGCCCGACGTGGGCGGAGCGGCGCGCCAGCCGGTAGCGGCGCATCGGCGCCTGCTCCAGGTAGCCGAGTTCCAGGCAGGTGGCGGCGTAGCGGTGTGCGGTCGGCCGGCTCACGCCCAGCAGCTCCGCGAGCTCCGAGATGCCGCGCACCGGGTGCTCTGAGTCGAAGAGCTGAAGCAGCTCCAGGCCATAGATCAGCGAGCGGGACGCGGGGCTCGCCTGGCAGGCGGACATGCGTCTCATCCTGCCCGGGCCGGCGCGTGTTTCCTAGTTTCACAAAACAGCGCCGGCGCGCGCGCGGGCGTCCCGGCGCGATCAGTCCGCTGCCTGCCCGTAAGCCACCCGCCAAGCCCGCAGCACGGGCAGCAGCCCCTGTGTGAGCGGCCCGCCTGCCGTGAGCAGTCGCCGCGTTCCGCCGCGCAGCTCGCGCGTCCAGACCGTGTCCTTGGAGAGGTAGAAGGCGACCATGCAGGCGAGGATGAGGGTGTGGCGGCCACCGTCCGGCAGCGCGCCCGCCTGCGCGCGGGCCCGGGCGATCAGCTCGGCTACCCGCTCGGTCGCGGCGTCCATGCTCGGGTAGTGCGAGATGTAGCTGTGGTGGGCGCGCGCGGCGTCCTCGGCGATGTCGCCGTAGCTGTCGAGCATCGCGCCGACCGGGGAGATGAAGCGCAGGTAGGTCTCGTAGGTCTCGAGCACCTCGCCGTCGCGGTGGGCGGGGCGCGCGGCGAGCGCCAGCATGGCGAAGACGGTCAGCCACGCGCTGGCGGCGGCGGTGCGCTCGAAGAAGGCCAGCTCTGCGTCCGGCATCCGCCGATCGGCCCACTCGCGCAGCGCCCGGTCGCGCAGGGGCGCCTGCGGGATGTGGTTGATCGCGAGCACCTCGGTGAGCCGGGCGGCGCGCAGCATCGGCTCGGCCAGAGCCTCGCGGCGGGCGAGCTGCGCGCAGCCGGAGCGGCAGGCGCGGATCAGCGTTCGCACGTAGCCGCCGTCGGCGCCGCTGCGATGGTGCGCGTAGTGATCGGAGATGGGGGCGCCGGGTTGGAGCGCCTCGGTGAGCGCCAGGTGCAGCTGCCGCCCGTTCTCGATCCCCCGCGCCGCGCCGCGCTCGCTGGTGCAGTCCAGGTAGTCGGCGAGCACGTCCCAGGCGACGAGCGCGCGCAGCAGGGCGGGGCTGCGCCGGTCGGGAAGCGTCCAGAAGAGGGCGGCGCCGTGGATGTTGCCGCGCTTGCGGGCGAGCGCGGTGAGCGCGTCGGCGCGCAGCTCCGGGTCGGGGATCATCCCTGCGAGCGCCCGCCAGCGCGCCGCCTCCCGGGAGGCGGCGCGCAGCCCGAAGGCCAGCTCGCGGGCCGCCGCGCGGGCGAGGGTCGCGGTGGATGACTGCGCGCCTCTCATCCCGGGTTCACGCTCGGCGTCACCCGTGCGGCCAGGTAGCCGGGGGCGGCCACGATCGCGGCGGCCGCGAAGCTGACGAGCGCGACGCTCCACAGCGCGATCAGCGGGCCGAGCGACATGATCACCGGGAAGCCGGTGACGGCTGCCAGGGCGTGGCTGAGCAGCACCTGCCCGTAGAGGCCGAAGACCGCGCCGATCAGGCAGCCCGCCGTCAACAGCAGCGCGCTCTCATATACGAGCGAGCGCCAGAGCACGCTGCGGCGGTAGCCCTGGCGCTTGAGGTAGGCGAGCTGCGGCCGGCGCTGCCAGAGCATCGCGGCCATCGCGCCGGCCGTGGCCAGGACGGCGGCGAGAAGCACGAGCAGCGCGATCACCGCCAGGCGGGAGAGCCCCTGCCGGCTGGAGGCCCGCCAGGCGGCTTCCCGCTGCGCGGCGGTCTGCACGGTCAGCCCCGAGCGCCTGCCGAGCGCGCGGGCGACCACGGCGGCGCCGGCGCTCACGGTTACGCTGCGCTTGAAATCCACGTTCAGCGCGGTGACGTCGCCTCCAAACCCCTTCGCGAAGTCGGCCGCGCTCATCACGATCGCTCCGCCCGGCCAGCCGATGTTCGTGCTGAGCGCCGCCAGCCGGAGCCGCAGCGGATGGGGGGATGGGAGCGTGAGGCTCTGCCCGATCCGCCGATCGAGCGCCGAGGCGAGCGAGGTGGAGATGACGGCGAAGCCGCCGCCGCGAAGGCGCGCCTGCGCGCTCACGGGATTCCCCTGCACGATCTGGCTCTCCGGCAGCGGCGCGGGCGAGCCGGCCGGCGGCGCGATCACCCAGACGCGCCTGCCTGCCACATTCAGGAAGCCGCCGCGGTATGAGGCGACGGTGCGCACGCCTGGCAGGGCGGCGATCCTGCTGCGCACGCCTTCCGGGAAGGGGGTGGTGGCGAGCGTGTTCGCCGCGCCTGACGCGGATACCCACACCTGTGCGGTCCGGTTCATCCCGGCTGCGACCCGGTCGAGGCCGGCCTGCATGTTGCCGCGCGCCCCCTCGATCGCGACCGCGCCGAAGACGGCGACCGCGCCGATCGCGGCGATCGCGAGCGAGCGGGTGCGGGTGGC
>DAHVAB010000281.1 GCA_027314825.1 Solirubrobacterales bacterium | reverse complement strand
AACCTCAGCTCGCCTCCGCTGCGGCGAGCAGCGCTCCGCGCACATCGCCTGTGACCGGGTGGGCGTGGCCGGGCCAGGCGGCGGCCGGCTCGAGCTCGGCGAGCTTGCGCAGGCTGGCGCGCGCCTGCTCGGTGTCGAGGTTGTAGATCCGCTCCGGCAGGTGGGGCGGGCAGTCGCGGCCCCACATATCAAGGGTGTAGAAGCAGTCGGTGCACAGCGCGAGCCGGTCGGACTCGCGCCAGAGCGCGATCAGGCCGGGGGCGTGGCCGGGAAGGTGGATGACACGGAAGCCGGCGATCTGGTCTCCCTCGCTCACCGTCCCGGAGATCTTGACCGGCCCGCCGTCCCAGGCGAGACGGTGCAGGATCCGGTGGATCTGCCGCTGCGGGGCCGGCAGCCCCGCCAGGTCGGCCGGCCAGTAGCGAAAGCCGCCGCTGCCTTCGGCGTCCTGCACCTCGTCGGGATGGCAGAGCACCGGCACCTGCAGGCCGGGCGCGGCGCCGCGATGGTCGGTGTGCCCATGCCCCAGCACGATCCTCCTGAGTCCCCCGAGCCCGGCCGCCGCGCTCGCGATCGAGCGGAGCATCGTCCGCGCCCCCGCATCGAAGAGCGTCACGCCGCCCTCGTCCTCGATCAGTTAGACGTTGCAGCGTCCCGGCTGGCCCTGCAGCACCCACACCCCAGTGGCGATCATCTCTGGCTCGCGGATCGAGAGGCGGCCGATCCGCGTCTTCACGTTGAAGGCGCCGACCATCCGCTGCTCGGCGGCCGAGTGCAACGGCGGCATCATCCCGATCTCCCGCGGCAGCGCCATCGTGTCGGTGTAGGCGTCGTTGGCCTGGATCAGGCCGTCACGGACGGTGAGCAGGTCTATGCCCTCCATCGTGACCGGATCGCCGGTCGGCGCGATCCCGTTGAAGCGGCCGGGGCCGGCGAAGGTTCCGCGCAGCCGCCAGCGCACGCCGCAGCGCTCCCCGTCGGTCGTCGTGTCGAGGATCTCGAAGCGCAGATCCGGCATCGCGCCGAGCATCTCGCCGATCAGGCTCCTCACCCCCTCCGGCGCGGCCTCGTCGATCACTCCGCGAACATGCTCGCGGCCGCCGTGCGCCCACATCGCGATCGCGCCGTCGAGGTCGCGTGCGTTGATCGCGGCGAAGTAGGCTCGCGCCACGCGCTCGGTCTCGCCGCCGCCGCCGCGGCCACGCCTCTGGGCCGCCTGCTTGACCCCCGCGGCAGCCTCGCGCACCTTCGCCGGGGCGCTGCTCAGCAGAACCTCCGTATCCGGCCCCGCCTCGGGTGGCCGCTCGCCGACGCCGCCGAGGCCCGCGCTGCTGCCGACCTCCCCGCCGGCCTGGGCCTCCCCGCCGGCCTGGGCCTCGCCGCCGGCCTGGGCCGCCCCGCCGGCCTGGGCGTCGCCCCAGCCCTCGCCCATGCTCTGGGCATCGCCCGTCTCTTGGGCCTCGCCCGTGCCGCGGGCCTCGCCCCCGCCCTCGCCTGTTCCGCTCTCTCTCATCGGCTCCTCCTACGCTGAAACCCCGCGCAGACCGCTGCGCATCCGTGTCGGGCGCGACCGAGTCTAATGCGATCGCTAGTCTGCCCCTTCGTGGCCAGGGGCACCGAAGCGGGATCGGCCGGCAAGCGCGAGCTCGGTCGCGGCGAACGCATCCTGCCGGGCGTCTTCCGGCTGCGGCTGCCGCTGCCCTGGCCCGGGGTGCCTCACTGCAACGCCTGGGCGATCAGTGCCGGGGACGGCTTCGTGCTGTTCGACACCGGCATGCACCAGCCCGGATCGATGGATCAGCTGCAGTGGGCGCTCGCGAGCTGCAGGCTGCGGATCGAGGATGTGAAGCTGATCGTCTGCACCCATGCGCACTCCGACCACTGCGGCCAGGCGCCGGCGATCAAGGAGCTGACCGGATGCGAGCTCTGGATGCACCCGAAGCACACGCTGATCACGAACACCTTCACCGATCCGGAGGCCGAGCTGGCCAGGAGGCTTGAGATCGCACGCCAGAGCGGGGTGCCGGAGGAGCCGCTGCGCCAGTGGGCGGCGCAGCGCCAGGAGAGCCAGCCAGGCATCTCCGGTCCGATCGAGCCGGACCGCGACCTCGTGCCCGGCGTCACCGTCCAGACCGACCTCGGCGAGTGGACCGTGCACGAGACCCCCGGCCACGACCCGTGCCACGTCTGTCTCTTCCAGGCCGAGCAGCGCGTGCTGATCTCCGGAGATCACCTGCTCGGCCGGATCTCCCTCTTCTTCGACTACGGCCACTCGCCGGACCCGGTCGGCGAATACCTGGACTCCCTGGACGTCGTGCAGGCTCTCCGCGCGCGCCTCTGCCTGGCCGGACACGGGCGCACCTTCACCGATGTGCAGCCGCACATCGACGGCAGCAGGGCGCTCGTGCGCGAGCGGCTGGAGAAGGTGCGCCAGGCGGTGAGCGAGCGGCCGCTCACAGCGGTGGAGGCGCTGCCCAGCGTGAGCGAGGGGCGCCTCGGCGCGGCGGAGGTGCCCAGGCTGCTGATGGAGACGCTGGCGATGCTCACCCACCTGGAGGCGATCGGAGCGGTGGAGCGGACGGCCGCCGGCGCGGAGCAGGCGGAACGCCAGCTGTGGGTGGCCCGCTGATGCGCGCAAGCCGCGGTTCGAGCCCGCCTCGCGGGAGGTGTCGCGGCGCGACGGATGCGACGGATGGGATGGATGGGACGGATGCGACGGCTGCGACGGATGGGACGAATGGGACGGATGGGACGGATGCGACGGATGCGACGAATGGGACGGATGCGACACTGGGCCGGCGATGCGCATAGATGAGCTGCTCGCCGCCGGCGAGCCGACATTCTCATTCGAGTTCTTCCCGCCGAAGACCGAGCAGGGGGAGCGCAACCTGGCGGCAGCGCTCGGGGAGCTGCGCGCGCTGGAGCCGTCGTTCGTGTCTGTCACCTACGGCGCCGGCGGCTCCACTCGCGAGAAGACGATCGAGATCGTGCGCTCGATCAAGCGCGAGCACGGCCTGGAGGCGATGGCCCACTTCACCTGCGTCGGCGCCACCGTGGCGCAGCTGCAGGCCACGCTTGACGACATGCGGGACGCCGGCATCGAAAACGTGCTCGCGCTGCGCGGCGACCCGCCCAAGGGCCAAGAGCAGTGGGTGAAGACCGAGGGCGGGCTGGAGTACTCCAGCGAGCTGATCGCGCTGATCAAGGAGAGCTACCCGTTCGCGATCGGGGCGGCCTGCTTCCCGGAGACCCACATCCACGCCACGAGCGCGGAGGACGACGTGCGCCACCTGGCCGAGAAGGTGCGTGCCGGCGCCGACTTTCTGATCACGCAGCTCTTCTTCGACAATGCTCT
>DAHVAB010000280.1 GCA_027314825.1 Solirubrobacterales bacterium | reverse complement strand
CTGGAACGCGGCATCCGCCGCTACCACCTGCACCGCTGGCCCTCACAGCGGGCGATGAAGCGCATCCGGGGCAAGATCAGAGTGCAGACCGACCGTCGCCGCCGTGCCGGGATGAAGGACATCCGCGAAGTGATCGCGGACCTGAACCCGGTGTTGCGCGGTTGGGGCAACTACTTCGCCACCGGCAACGCCGCCGATAAGTTCCGACAGATCGACTGGCATGTCGAACGACGGCTCACGCGCCTGCTCATCAAGCGCAAGGGCCGTCATCTGCGACCGAGCCAGGTCGATCAGTGGACACGCCAGTGGTTCATTGGGCTGGGTCTGCACCAGCTCATGGGCACAATCCGCTATCCAGGGACCGCGTAAGCCATGCCAAGAAGATCATCGGAGAGCCGTGTGCGGGAAAACCGCACGCACGGACTCGAAAGGGGGATGAGGAACCGGACCCGCTGAGCGGGCACCGCGCCTCTGACTACCAATGGCCGCCACAGATACGGCAAGGTCGCAAGCCGTCGACGACTATTGCAAGGCGATCTTCACGCTGGAGTCCAGGACCGATCAGCCGGTGTCGACGAACGCGCTGGCGGAGCGCCTGTCGATCACGCCCGGCTCGGTCTCCGCGATGGTCAGAAGGCTCGGGGAGCTCGGCCTGATCGAGCACGTGCCGTATAGAGGCGTGAGGCTGACCGAGCGGGGCAGGGCGATCGCCCTGGAGGTGGTTCGTCATCACCGCCTGATCGAGCTGTTCCTATCGGAGACGCTCGGAATGCCGTGGGATCGGGTGCATGAGGAGGCGGAGGTCCTGGAGCACGTGATCTCCGAGGAGCTGGAGCGCCTGATCGCCGCGAAGCTGGGCGATCCGACGCTGGATCCGCACGGCGATCCGATCCCCTCCGCGCAGCTGGAGCTGGCTGAGCAGGCGACCTTGCCGCTGGATGCTCTGAGGGAGGGGCAGTGTGGCGTGTTCGTGCGGGTCTCAGACTCCGACCCGGAGATGCTGCGCTACCTCTCCGAGAGGGGCATCGCTCCGGGCGAGAGGCTGCAGGTGCTGGAGCGCCAGCCCTTCGGCGGGCCGCTGCTGGTCAGCTTCGAAGGGGCGGAGCATGCACTCGGAGGGCAGCTTGCCAAGGCGATGCGTGTGCAGCTGGAGGAGTGCGACGGGGAGCAGGGCGCATGAGCGCGCCGCCTCCTGCGACCGGCGCGCTGACGGCCGAGCAGGCCGGCGTGTCGATCGGCCCCGGCATGACGATCGGCCCCGGCATGACGATCGGCCCCGGCGCGGCGGTGGGCAGCGGCGCTGCGGTGGGCAGCGGCGCTGCGGTGGGCAGCGGCACGGCAGTGGGCAGCGGCGCTGCGGTGGGCAGCGGCACGGCGGTGGGCAGCGGCCCGAGCCGCCTGGAAGCGCTGCTCGCCAAGGGCCGCCTGCGGGCGACGCTCGCGATGCTCGGCCCGGCGTTCGTCGCGGCGGTCGCCTACGTCGATCCGGGCAACTTCGCCACCAACGTGGAAGGGGGAGCGCGGTTCGGCTACGCCCTGCTCTGGGTGGTGCTGGCGGCGAACCTGATCGCGATGCTGATCCAGTACCTGTCGGCGAAGCTGGGGATCGTGACGGGGCGCAACCTGCCGGAGCTCTGCCGGGAGCGCTTCTCCAAGCCCGTCTCGATAGCGCTCTGGGTGCAGGCCGAGGTGGTCGCGGCGGCCACGGATGTCGCGGAGCTGCTCGGCGCAGCTCTCGGGCTGTATCTGCTGTTCGGCGTGCCGCTGCTGCCGGCCGGCCTGATCGCCGGGGTGATCGCGTTCGCGATCCTGGGACTGCAGTCGCGCGGGTATAGAAGGTTCGAGATCGCGATCGTCGCGCTGCTCGGGATCATCTTCGCCGGGTTCCTGTATGAGATGTTGAGGATCGGACCGTCCGCGAGCGGATCGCTGGAAGGCCTGATCCCCAGTCTCGGCGGCGGCTCGGCGGCCGTCTATCTGGCGATCGGGATCGTCGGCGCGACGGTGATGCCGCATGTGATCTACCTGCACTCGGCGCTGACCAACGAAAGGATGCCGTGCCGCGACGATCAGGAGCGGCGCAAGGTCCTGCGCTTCGAGCGGACAGACGTGGTCATCGCACTCGGCCTGGCCGGGATCGTGAACATGGCGATGCTGGCCGTGGCCGCGAAGATGCTGCATGGCACCGGTCATGAGGCGGTCAGCTCGATCGGGCAGGCGCATGCCGCGTTCGGCAGCCTGATCGGCGGTGGGGCCGCGCTCGCATTCGCGGTCGCCCTGTTCGCCTCCGGCGCCTCATCCTCGTCGGTTGGGACCTATGCCGGCCAGGTGGTGATGGCCGGGTTCGTGAAAAGGCGGATTCCGCTGCTGGCGAGGCGTGCGCTGACGATGGCCCCCGCCCTGATCCTGCTCGCCGTGGGTGTTGACCCGACCGCCGCGCTCGTGCTGAGCCAGGTGGTGCTCTCCTTCGGGATCCCGTTCGCGCTGATCCCTCTTGTCATGTTGACGAGGGACCGGGAGGTGATGGGCGTGCATGTGAACTCGAAGCTGACGACGTCGGTCGCGCTCATGCTCGGCGGCCTGATCATCGCGCTCAACGCGTTCCTGATCGTCCAGCAGCTCGCCTGAGGCCACCGCGCCGTCCGCGTCTCTGGCAGGCTTCGCCGATGGACGCAAAGCCCCTCGCCTTCGACCCGATCGCCGAGGCGGCGCGCCAGTGGGAGAGCCGGTGGGGGCCGGCGCCGGTGCCGGCGATGGGCGCCGTGACGTCGATCATGCGCTGCCAGCAGATCCTGATGAGCGGCCTGAACGACCTGCTGCGCCCGCTGGAGCTGACGTTTCCGCGCTACGAGCTGTTGATGCTGCTGCACTTCAGCCGTGCCGGATCGCTGCCGCTCGGCAAGATCGGCGAGCGCCTGCAGGTGCATCGCACGAGCGTGACCGGCCTGGTCGACCGCCTGGAAGCGCAGGAGCTCGCGGTCAGGCTCCCGCACGAGCGGGATCGACGCAAGACGCTCGCCCAGATCACCCCCCGCGGCCGCCGGACGGCAGAGCGCGCGACCGACGTGCTCAACGAGTCCCGCTTCGCGATGCCGGCGGTCCCGGACCGGACGCTGCGTCAGATCGTGAGCCTGCTCGGCGAGATCCGCCTCGCGGCGGGCGACTATCGACCGCCCGATCGGAGGGGTTGACTTTGAGGGCCGCCTCCGGCGGCCGCGCGGGTCGCGCAGTGCCTTCGCTGCGCCTCCCGCAGTCCCGGCGGCGGCGGGCTCAGAAGACCGGCGTCTCTTTGTAGTCGCCGAAGACGCTCTGCAGCGTCTCGACGATCTCACCCTCGGAGGCGGAGGCTCGCGCGCAGTCGAGC
>DAHVAB010000027.1:286-13712 GCA_027314825.1 Solirubrobacterales bacterium | reverse complement strand
GAGCGCGTTCGGCGGCATCCTCACCCAGCGTAGTGGTTCAGGGTGCGAGCGCTCGCAGGCGGCGTGGCCGGATCCGTCCGCGCGGCAGCAGGCCTCGATCTGGCAGCAGGCCGGCGGGCCACGAGCGGGCTGCCTGCCTGCTTCCCGCGCCGGCTGCCTTCACCGTGCGCAGGTCGATGTTGAAGTGCACGCCTTCGAGCACGCCGCTCACGCGGCTGCCGCTGCCGATGCTGACCTCGCCGTGCGCGGCGGCGCGGCCGCCGATGTGCACCATTGCCGTGCCGAGCCGCCCGGAGCGCACTGGGAAGATGCCGCTCAGCCGCACCCCGCTGACGAAGGAGAGCCCGCGCAGCAGAAGAGCCTTCGCGCTGAGCCGGGCGTAGCCTCCGCGCAGGCCGCCGAAGCTGGAGCCGCTCGGCAGGGTCTGGTCGGCCTGCAGGGTGGCGCCGATCACCTGGCGGTCGAGGTCGAGCATCGTCGCCAGGATCGCTCCGAGCGTGCGTCCCGCCCGTCCCGCGACCCCGGCGATCGCCTGGATGTCTGAAAGGCGGCGTGGGATGGCCGGCGTGGGGGCGAAGAGGTTGGGGCTGGGTCCGCAGGGCTGCACTTCGCCGCCGCCGAAGAAGGCCGCGACCGCCGCCTGCGCGCAGCCGCTGAGATCGCTGCCGAGCACCGAGTGTCCGGTGTGGGGGACGACCAGCACCTTCGCGTCTGGGATCATCGCCGCGACCTCTCTCGCGTCTGCGGTCGGCGTGCGCAGATCCTGTGCGCCGGAGAGGATCAGAGTGGGGACGTCGGGCAGTGCGGCGGCCGGGGGAGACGGTGTACCGGCGCCTGAGGACCGGGTTGCGGCGACCGAGGCCCGGGTTGCGGCGACCGAGGACCGGGTCGCGGCGGCCGAGGCCCGGGTTGCGGCGGGCGAGGACCGGGTCGCGGTGGCTGAGGACCGGGTCGCCGCGGCCGGAGATTGGGTGACGGGCGGGGATTCGGCTGCCGGCGGCGTAGAGCCGTAGGGCCAGTGGGCGCAGGCCGTGGTCAGCCCGTAGTTGAGGGCGGCACTGGGGCTGAACGGGTAGAAGGCGCGGCTCGGGATCGCGTGCAG
The DNA here is from genome assembly GCA_027314825.1 of Solirubrobacterales bacterium. Taxonomy (GTDB): domain Bacteria; phylum Actinomycetota; class Thermoleophilia; order Solirubrobacterales; family Solirubrobacteraceae; genus Palsa-744. Next base: position 12,610 of record DAHVAB010000027.1, on the reverse strand, counting down.
CGCTGAGCTGGCTTCGGCCAGCCGGCTTGCGGGCGGACTGGCACGGTTCCATGGGAACGGCCCGTCTTCGCAGCTGGTGTCGAGGAAGAGGGCGTTGTCGACCGACTCGGGACTGGGGCGGCGCGCGTGGGGAGGCACGCTCGGCACGAGGCCGGCGGAGAGCTCCTCCAGGCGCAGCAGCGGTGCCGCGTCGCGGTGCAGGGCCGCGTGGACCGCCGCCGGAAGCATCGCCCGCAGGGCCGGGTTCAGGTCGCCGGCGAGCAGGATGCCGAGCAGGCCCTCCGCGCCGAGCGCCGCCGGATGGCGCTGGCCCGATCCGTCGTAGACGAAGCCGTGCAGGCGCCGGCGCCCCATCTGTGCGGCCAGCCGCGCGATTTCGGCGACGGGGTGGGCGGCGATGTGTCGGCAGGCGTGCTCAGAGCAGATTTCGGCGACCACCCGGCGGATCGCCCTGAACGTGCTGAGGCCGAATGGTTCGACCCCCTGCGGCGGCACGACCGAGTCGAGCAGGAGCGCTTCGACGTGGCTCGGGTATGTCTCCGCGTACTGAAGCGCGACCTTCGTTCCGTAGGAGGTGCCGTAGAGCACGAGCTTTTCGTAGCCGGCCGCCTGCCTGATCGCCTCGATGTCCTGGACGGATTCCGCCGTGGTGTAGGCGCCGCGCGCCGCGCCTATCTGCTCGCCGCACCGGCGCACGGTTCGTCCTATGGAGTCGGGGCCGGCGATCGCTTCGCGCAGCGCCTTGCAGTGCAAAGGAGAGGACTGCCCCGTGCCGCGCTGGTCGAAGACGATCAGGTCGCGGTGGTGTAGGGCGGGCGCGATCGCGCCGGCCAGGTAGCCGGCGAGCGGCAGCGCCGCCTGGCCGGGCCCGCCGGCGAGGGCGATCACCGCGTCGCGGCTCGGCGAGGAGCCGGCGAGCCGGCGGGCGATGCGCAGGTGCAGCGAGCCGAGCGCCGGATCGGCGTGGTGGAGCGGCACCGGCAGGGTCGCGCAGGAGAAGCCGGAGATGCGCCGGCAGGGGGTGAAGGCGATCGTCGGCGCCCCGATCGCGCGGGGGGCGAGGATCGCGAGGCTGAGAAGCGGCACTGCAAGCAGGGTTGTTCGCCGCCGTCTCATCGCCCCGACACTAGCGCCGCGCGCTCGCGATCGCGTCGTGCGCTCCCGGTGAGCGGGCGAATGCGATCATGCTGAGGACTTCCCGGAGCGCCGGGCCGCCGCTCAGCCGGGCGAGCGTGCTGCCGAGCGCGCGCACCGCCTGCGGCTCCCGCCGGGCGGAATCCGCCGCGGAGTCCGCCGCGATCGCGGCGTGTCCTCTCAGCGTGACCCTGACGTGGTCGAGACGGCCGACGAGCGCGCCGTGAGCGCCGAGGCGCAGCGTCCCGTGCGCGGCGGCGGAGCCCCCGATGCGAAGGACGATCCGTTCGCGCCTGATCGTGCCGGTGACCGTGACGCCCGGCACGAAGGAGAGGCTGTGCAGGCGCAGCGCCGATCGTGTGAGGCTCGACCATCCGGAGCGCAGGCCGCCGACCAGCAGTGGGGCGTGGGATGAGATCGGCGTGGAGCCGCCCCGTTCCAGCATCGCGACGGCCATCTCGCGGCCGAGGTAGGAGAGGGTGAGCGCGAGCGCCCGCAGCGTGCGACCCGCACGGCCGGAGCAGCCGGGCAGGGGCGCCAGCGCGCGCAGCGTGCGCGGCGGCGGTGGAGTGGGCCGCAGGAAGACGGGGGGCCTGGCCGGCTTGCAGGCAGCGGGCGGGTGCGGGGAGAAGAGCGTCCGCAGCGCCTCCTGCCCGCAGCTGCCTGGCTCTGTGCCGAGCACGTCATGGCCGGTGTTCGGGACGACCACGAGATGGGAGCCGGGAATCCTGGCGGCCACCCGCCGGGCGTCGAAGGTCGGCGTGCGCAGATCCTCGGCGCCGCTCAGGATCAATGTCGGCACGGCCGGCAGCGGTCCGCTGCTGATCGGCGGCGCGGGCGTGGAGTAGGGCCAGGCGGCGCATTCGCCGATCCCGCTCTCGCCGAGCACCTGCCGCGCGCTGAACGGCGCGAATGCGCCGTGTGGAAGCGAGGCGAGCTTCGCGGCGGCTTCGGCCAGGCGCTGCTTGGGGGTCGATGAGCGCAGCCATGGGAACAGCGTCTCTTCGCAGGTGGTCGTGTAGTAGAGGGGCGTGTCGATTTCGCCGAGATCGCCTTCGCCGGCGCTCTGCATCCGCGCGAGCATCCGGGCGAGCATGGCCGGTTGCCCGCGGGCGGCGGAGGCCAGCGCGGCGGGCATTTCGGAGCGAAGGATCGGGTCGAGGTCGCCTTCGAGCAGCAGCTCGAAGAGGCCGCCTGCGGTGATGTTCACCCGGTGTGGCCTGCCGTGACCTCCGATCGCGCGCCCGTAGAGAGGACGGCGCGCGATCCGGGCGAGCAGCCCGCGCAGGCTGGCGACCGGGTTGCGGGTTATGTGCGCGCACTGGCGCAGCGCGCAGAGCCGCCGCAGGACGCCCGGGATCGCAGCGAAGGTCGAGAGCTGGAAGGCTCCGGGCCCGTTGGGCGCCACCACCGAGTCGAGGATCAGAGCTTCGACGTGGGAGGGGTGCGCCTGGGCGTACTGGAGCGCGACCTTCGTGCCGTAGGAGGTGCCGTAGAGGACAAGCTTGGAGTAGTTGCCGGCGATCCTGATCGCTTCGATGTCGGCGACGCTGTAGGGCGTGGTGTAGAAGCGCCTGCTCGGGCCGATCTGCCTGGCGCATTCGGCGACCGCGCCGGCGATCGGGCCGCCGCCTTCGGATCGCAGGGCGGGGCAGGCGAGGGGGTGGGAGCGACCGGTGCCGCGCTGGTCGAAGACGATCAGGTCGCGGCGGTCCAGGAGCGGGCCGAGCGTTTCGATGAAGTCGCTGGTGAAGGGGATCGCCGCCTGCCCGGGACCGCCCGCCAGGGCGATGACGGCCGATCGGGCCGCTCCGAGCGGCGCGCGGCGGCGCCGGATCGCCAGCGAGACCGTGCCGCTGCCGGGAGCGCCCGGATCGAGTGGCACGGTGAGCCTGCCGCACGCGAGCGCGTTGTCACGGGGACAGCGGCCGAACGAGATATGTGCGCTCGCCTGTGCGGGAGCGGCGCCGAGCGCCGCGGCCGCTGCCACGAGCACAACAGTCAGCGCCCGCGCGGGGGAGTCCACAGGGTGGAATCTAGCGAATCAAGCGTGCCTGCAGTTGCGGTTGCGGGGTCGTGTCGGCGGCTGCCGGTGCGGTCGGCGGCTCCGAGGCGGAGTCGGCGGCTCCCGGGCGGGGTCGGCTCTGCCGGGACGTGGCCGCAGGATGAGCGGTAGGCTCGAGGTCATGGCGCAAGGCCGCAGGACGATCGATGCGGATGCCGCGCCGGCGGCGCTCGGACCGTACAGCCACGCCGTGCTGGCGGACGCCGGCTCCGGCGCGGGCGCGGGCCTGCTGTTCTGCTCCGGCCAGATCCCGCTCGATCCCGCGAGCGGCGAGCTGGTCTCAGGGGATGATCTCGGCGGGCAGACGCGCCGCTGCCTGCAGAATCTGGAGGCGGTCTGCGCGGCGGCCGGGACAGAGCTGCGCCACGCGCTGCGGCTCACGATCTACACCACTGAGCTTGCGTCCTTCGCGCAGATCAACGAGGCGTATGGATCGTTCTTCGGCGAGGATCCGCCGGCGAGGGCAGCGGTCGGAGTCGCCGCCCTGCCGAAGGGGGCGAAGGTCGAGATCGACGCGATCGTCGCCGTCGAGAGGGCGTAGGCGGCCGTCGGCGCGCGAACCGTCCGGGGCTCATAGGTATCCTGCCGGGAGATCGACGGGCCGGCCGGCACCCGGCCGGTGAGTTACGACCCTGGAGCGTCGCCGACCATGGCAGCAGCCGCCTCTCCCTACATCGAGAAGACCGACGAGCAGCGCGCGATCACCGAGATGGTGAGGCAGTTCGCCGACGAGCAGATCCTGCCGAACGCCGAGCACTTCGATCACGAGGACCTCTTCCCAGAGCCGATCGTCGAGCAGATGAAGGAGCTGGGGCTCTTCGGGGTGACGATCCCCGAGGAGTACGGTGGGATGGGGCTCGACCTGACGACCTACGCCATGATCGTCGAGGAGCTCTCCAGGGGCTGGATCTCGATCTCCGGCGTGATCAACACCCACTTCATCGGCTCCTATCTGCTCATGAAGTTCGGCACCGAGGAGCAGAAGCAGCGCTACCTGCCGCGCATGGCCACCGGGGAGATCAGAGCAGCCTTCTCGCTCTCTGAGCCCGAGCTCGGCTCCGATGTGCAGGCGATCAAGACCTCCGCCAAGAAGGTCGACGGGGAGGCGTATGAGATCAACGGGCAGAAGATGTGGGTCACCAACGGCCTGCGCTCCTCGCTGGTGTTCGTGCTCGTGAAGACCGACCCCGACGCGCAGCCGCGCCACCGCGGCTTCACCTGCTTCATCGCCGAGAAGGAGGCAGGCGTCTCGGAGAACACGGGCCCGTACGCGGGCCTGAACGTGCCTGAGAAGATCAAGAAGCTCGGCTACAAGGGGGTCGAGTCGACCGAGCTGGTCTTCGACGGATACAGGTGCCCGGCGCAGAACATCCTGGGCGGCGAGCAGGCCGGGCTGAACAAGGGCTTCTCGCAGATGATGGACGCGCTGGAGGTCGGGCGCGTCAACGTCGCCGCGAGGGGCGTCGGCATCGCGCAGCGCGCGCTGGAGCTGGCGCTGCGCTACTCCCAGGAGCGCAAGACGTTCGGCAAGCCGATCGCCGAGCATCAGGCGATCCAGTTCAAGCTGGCCGACATGGCCACCCAGGTCGACGCGGCCCGCCTGCTCACCCTGCGCGCGGCTCGGATGAAGGATGCGGGCGAGCGCTCGGACCTGGAGGCTGGGATGGCGAAGCTGTTCGCATCGGAGGCGGGGCGGTTCTGCGTGGAGGAGAGCCTGCGCATCCATGGCGGCTACGGCTATTCCAAGGAGTATGAGATCGAGCGTCTATACCGTGACGCTCCGCTGCTGCTGATCGGTGAGGGCACCTCCGAGATCCAGCGCATGGTCGTTGGGCGCAAGCTGCTGCAGCGGCACAAGATCTGATGCGTCGAGTCGTGAGCCATCAAGCCTCGACGCGGCAGCCCGCGACGCCGCGCGCACACCGGCCACGGCTCGGCGAGGACCATGTCTGAGGATGCCAAGGTCCAGATCGCGCAGGCGGCTCGGCGCTTCGTCGAGGAAGTCCCCGCGCTCGCGCAGCTGAAGATGATCTTCGAGGTGGAGCTGAAGGGACGTGGAGACGTGCAGCAGTTCAGGCTGCAGATGCCGGGCTTCGAGGTCACCAAGGGCCCGGCGGCCGACGCTCAGATCCGGGTCGACATGCGCCGCGAGTTCTTCAACGCGATGGCCGACTCGGCGAAGGTGCCCGACTGGATCGAGGCGTTCACCTACGGCAAGGCGCACGCCTCCGGGCCGGCGAACTACATCCGCCTGATCGCGATGGTCGTCGACAAGCAGCTGGAACGTCAGAACACGCGCCGGATCCACCGGGACGCGGGCGGCTGAGCGGCCGGCGCTCGGCGGTCAGTGGTATGCGGTGATCTGCTGCGCCAGGAACGCCAGCGACGCCAGCAGGAAGATGCACATCACTATCAGCGAGAAATTGTCTCTCAAGGCCCCTTACCTCCGCTCGCGAGTCTAACAGCGAGGGCGGGCGGCGTCAGCCGCCGGCCGGCAGGGTGAAGGGGTGCGAGGTGCCGATCGCCTTGCCGGCTGAGTCGAGCGCCTGCACCTTGAAGCTCTTATAGCCGCCGGCCGGCGCGGCGGGCATTGCGATCGCCGTCTGGAAGCCGGACTTCGCCGCTTGCGCGCGGACCGTTGAGCCGCTCGCGGTGGTGGCGAGCACCCGCCAGGAGGAGAGCTGGGTGGAGCCGTTCCAGCTGGCGTAGACGGTCGTGCGGCCGCCGGCCTGGCGGGCGGCGCCGGCTGGCGGCCAGCTCGGCCTGCCAACCCATTCGTGGAGGGTGGCCCTGTAGCTGAGGTCGGAGCCGGGGAGCTTGCCTTCGAGGAGCAGCCGGCCGGACTTGCTGTACTCGGAGAAGTAGGGTTCCGAGCCCCAGCCGACGAAGACGTTGCCGCCCGGAAGCGGCTGGGTGTCGCCCATGTAGTCGGTTTCGAAGCCCTGCTTGGCGCCGTATTCGGCGGCGACGGTCGCGGTGTGCGTGCTCGTGTCGAGCTTCAGCTCCAGCCCCCGCGAGGGCGCGCTCGCTTCCACATACTTGCCGCCGCTGGTGAGCTGGCAGCAGTGATCGTCGAAGATCGTGACGATCGAGTGTGCTCGCAGGCGGACGTCGTGCTGCCACTGGAATTCGGCCCCTGGGGCGAGCCTGAAGCTCGATTTGCGCCCGCCGAGCGACCACTGCACCTTGCCGGTCCTGATGTTCACCAGGTAGGCGGCCCACATGTCGCGCATCGAGACCAGGAAGGCGTTCTTGCCGACGAGCTGGATCGAGTTGACGTGGTAGGCGTCCCAGGGGAATCCGTTGGTGGGGATCAGGGCATGGGAGTCGGAGAGCGGGAGGTGCTTCAGAGCGTCCCAGTTGTAGAGGAGCTTTCCGGTCTTCAGGTCGTACTCCTGCACGGCGGAGTCGGTGAGCGCGCCGTTGTAGGCGCCGCCGAACCGGGAGAGGTCGAGGGGAATGTCCTTGTTGGCCGTCACCCAGGCGTGCTGGCCTTCGATGATCAGCTCGTGCAGCGTGATCTTCCAGCCGTCTGCGCCTTTCAGCCGCGCGAGCGTTTCGTAGTGCTCGCCCACGATCACGTCTTCGCCGCTTTCGGTGTCGCCCGTCTTCGACACGCGGCCCTGCCACCATGCGAGCGCCGGTTTGCCTTCATAGGTCTGGAGGCTGAGGTTGGAGGCCACGACCGCTTCCGGCACCGGCTTGAACCACACCGGCTGCAGCTGCGAGTCGAGGATCAGCGGCCCGCTCTGGCCGATCATCGGCGGTTCTGAGAGGTTGTAGAAGTTGGCGGTGAGGATGTAGCCGGGCGCGAGCTTCGCCCCCTTGGCCTCGTAGCGCTGCAACTTCGGCGGGTGGAGGCTCGGCGCGGTCACGAAGCTGTAGCTGCCGGCGAGATCGTATGAGCCGATCGGCGCGCCGCGGGAGCCGCCGATCCCGAACACGATTCCCACGAAGGCCGCGATCACGACCGCGAAGACGCCTGCCAGGCCGAGGCGGCGCCCGGCGGGGACCGACGCCGACCCGACCCGCGGGAGCATCGTGAAGGTCATGAGCGCCGCTGCCGCGGCCAGGCCGCCGCCGATCAGGTAGGCGAGGCTGAACCCGGATGTGAGCGCCTGCGGTGTGCTCGCGCCGGTCCCGATCATGTGGGTGGTCTGCTGGGTGGCCAGGGTGATCAGCACCGCCAAACCGAGGCCGCCGCCGACCTGGCGAGAGGTGTTCACAAGGCCCGACGCGAGCCCGGCCTGACCCTCCCCGGCGCCCTGGGTGGCGGCGATCGTCGATGGCACGATCGAGGCCGCGATCCCCGCGGCCGTCAGGATGCCGGGGATCATCACGTAGACGACGCCGCTGCCGCTCGGCCCGATCTTCGAGAGCAGCAGCATCCCGGCCGTGAGCATCAGCAGGCCTCCGCCGAGCACCGGCCGCACGCCGAAGCGGCCGACCAGCTTGCCGGCCCGCGAGGCGACGAGCATGATCGCGAGGGTCATCGGCAGGAAGATCAGCCCGGTCGAGAGCGGTGAGAGGCCGAGCACCTGCTGGAGGTAGAGGGAGCTGACGAACCACATCGGGAACAGGGAGGCGCTGAAGAGCAGCACGATCGCGTTGGCGACCTTCAGCGGCTTGGTGAGCTGCGTGAAGGGGATCAGCGGCTCACCGGCGAACCGTCCCTCCACCAGGCCGAACGCGGCCAGCAGCACCAGCCCGGCGAGGATCGGCCCGATCGCGATCGCGGAGGTCCAGCCGGCCAGGCCCGCTTCCACGACGCCGTAGACGAGCACCATCTGCCCGACGGTCAGAAGCAGCGCGCCGGCCACGTCGAAGTTGCCTTGCTGGCGGCGCTGGCGTTCCACCACGACCGCGAGCGCGATGCCGGCGAAGAGGATGCCGATCGGCGGGTTGATGAGCAGCACCCAGCGCCAGGAGAGGAGTTCGGTGATCACCCCGCCGAGCAGCACGCCGGCGGCGCCGCCCAGCCCGTTCATCGCCGCCCACAGCCCGATCGCGCGGTGCAGCTTCGGGCCCGGCTCGAACGATGCGGTGATGATCGCGAGCGATGATGCGGCCATGAAGGCGCCGGCCAGGCCCTGCAGCGTGCGGGCGCCGATCAGGATGTCCTTGGTCGGCGCGACCCCGCCGGCCAGCGAGGCGAGCGCGAAGAGCACGAGCGCGAAGACGATCGTCCGCCGCTGTCCGAAGTAGTCGGCCATCCGGCCGGCGAGCATCAGAAACCCGGCGAAGGAGATCGCATACGCGTCGACCACCCACTGCAGTTCCGGCGAGGAGAAGTTGAGGCTCGACTGGATGTTCGGCAGCGCGACGTTGACGATGCTCAGGTCGAGGATGACCATGAACTGGGCCACGCAGCAGACCGCAAGGATCCAGGCGTCGCTGGTGCGCAGCCGCCGTTGGCGCGGGCTGTTGGTAGGATCTCGCGTCAGTTCAGAAGCGACCACAAGGAGCCTCCTTCCATGGGAAAGCGCAAGCTGCCAGCCGCCATCTTGACTTTGCTCGCCGCCGCGGCGAGCACAGTGGCGATCGCGGGGTGCGGAGGCAAAGAAGAAGGCAGCTCGACCAAAGAACAGGCCAAGACGAGCCAGACGAGCTCGGGGCTGCACACCAGCAAGAAGCCTGAAGAAAAGGAAGCGAAATACTGAGCGGCTTCCGCCGGATGCCGGGGGCCGGGCCGAGCGGCCTCACGGCTGCGCCGCTCGCTCGGGCGGCGTCTTTGAACGCTGTCGGAGCGCTCACTTGCCGCCGCCTTCGAAGGATTCCTTGTAGCCGATGACCTTCATGGGCTTGGACGTTCCGAGCACCGTACCGGAGGAGCTGAGCGCCTGCACCTGCGCGTAGGCGTATTTCTTGGGCAGGAGCTCCGAGGTTTCGAAGCCGGTCGGGGCGATCGTCGCCTGCGGCGTCAGCGAGCCCGGTTCTCCGCCGGCGAGGATGCGCCAGGAGGCGATTCCGGTCGCACCGTTCCAGCTTGTGTGGAGGATCGTCTCTTCGCCGGTGTTGTTGAGGTTGGCGATCAGCGTCGGCGGCGTCGATGGGCGCCCCTGCCAGGGGTGGCGGTAGTCGCGGTATGAGGCCGACCCGAACGGAAGGTGGGCGTCGAAGAGGACCGAGCCGCCGGGCGAGTACTCGGTGATCTCCGGCACGCCGCCGTATCCGACGACCACGTTGCCGTCTTCCAGCGTCTGCACGTTGCCCTGGCTCGCTGTCAGCAGCGGCGGGTCCGGGTGGGTGAGGCTGCGGGTGAGCGTCGCTTCATGGGTGGCCATGTTCAGCTTCTCTCGGATCGCCCGGGACTGCGAGTGCACGGGAGGGTTGGCGCCGTCGTCGAAGACTGTGATTTCGCCGTTCGGCAGCATCCGCGCGTCGTGCTGCCAGGCCGTCCTGGTGCCGGGGCCCATCTTGAAGGAGCTCTTGTTGCCGCCGAGGGTCCAGAGGATCTTGCCCGAGCCTCGCTGGAGCTGGTAGATCGCCCAGCTGTTGCGGGCGGAGATCAACAGGTTGCCGTTGCGCTGGGGATCGATCGAGTTGAGGTGCATCCAGTCCCATGGGCGCGTCTTGGACGGCGAGTTTTCCGAGGCGGAGAGAGGCAGGTGGTCGACGGTGTGCCATTCCCAGCGCACCAGCCCCGTCTTCATGTCGATCTCCTGGATCGCATTGTCAAGCAGCACGCCGTTGGCCGGTCCGCCGACGGTGGTGAGGTTGCAGCGGATCGGGTTGATCGCCGTGCTGTAGGAGATGTGGTTTCCAGCGATCTGGAAGTCGTGGAGGTCGGCGGTCAGCCCGTTGCCGCCCTTCACGTGCGCAACGGTTTCGTATTTCGAGTTGAGCACCACGTCTTCCCCCACTCCGAACCCGATCGTGATCACCCTGCCCTGCCAGTAGGTGATGTGCGGGGAGCCTTCGTATTCCTGAACGTTGAGATCCTCGGCCACCCGTCCGCCGGTGAGCTGGTCGAACCAGACGAGGCGACCTTGGGGGTTGTAGATCAGCGGCCCGTAGGAGCCGGGGCCGGGGCCGCTGGTGGTGAAGATGTCGCCGGCTGCCGGGTCTTGATCTGCGTGGGTGACCGTCAGGACCGGCGCCTTGACTCCCGGCAGGGTGCGGAAGCTCTCGTATTCGGAGGGGTTGGCCGCCGGGTTGGGGAACTCGCCGATGCCGCCGGTCGGGTAGGGCGTCGAGACCTGGAAGGACCAGGAGATCGGCTGCCCGGCCACGGTCGCGTGCACGCTCACCTGCTCGCCGGCATCGAACGGCTTTGCCGGCAGGAAGCTGGCGCCGTCGCCCTGCGAGTAGGACTCCAGGCGGCCGCCGTGGGAGCCGCTTCTGGCGGCGTGCACCGTGACGCCGTGGATCTGAGCGGCGCTCACGCCGAGGAAGCTGATCTGGGTGCGCGGGTTGGCGGTCACCGTGCCGGGCGCGGGCGAGACGTCCACCCTGCCGCCGGCCAGCGCCGCGTCATGGGTGAGCGTCTTGGGCAGGCAGTCCGGCGCCGGCCCGGCCTGCCCGACCGCCGTGGGGGCGGAGCCGCCGCCGGACTTGCCGCCGGTCTTGCCGGCGGACTTGCCGCTGGCGGAGCCGCCACCGGAGGATGATCCGCAGCCCGCGACGATAACCGCGGCAACGATCGCCACGATCACGAGGAGAAGCGAGCCTCTGAGTCTCATTGGCCTCGAGCGCGAGCCGGCCCGCGCTAGGCGAGCACTGCCCCGGCGTCGTACAGCTTCAGCACGCTGACGGCTCCCGGCGCGGCTTCCAGGCACAGGCGGCAGAGCACACACTCGTCGAGGCTCTCCTGCACGATCGCGAGCCCCTGCTCCCCAGCGGCGAAGATGTCGACCGGACAGGCCTCTTCCAGCCTGGTCGCAACCTCGCTGTCGGCGGCGGCGCCGTCCTCGACCTCGATGGCGATGAAGATCCCGTCGGCTCTCATGCGAGCGCCTCCTTCGCCTCACGCTCGGCGATCTTGGCGGAGATCATCTGCGGTATCTCCTCGATCCGCTCGGCGACCGCGATGCCGGCGTCGGCCAGCCGGGCGATCTTCTCGGAGGCCGTGTCCTCCTTGCCTTCCACGATCGTGCCCGCATGGCCGAAGCTCATGCCCGGCATCTCATCCATGAACCGTCCGGCCATGAACGCCACGACCGGCAGCCGCGATTCGTGCTCGGTCACCCAGGTGGCCAGCTCCGCCTCCATCCGCCCGCCCGGCTCTGTATAGATCACGATCCCCTTCGTCTCCTCGTCGGCCTCGAAGAGCGGCATCAGCTCCGCGTAGGTCGACCCGATGATCGCGTCGCCGCCGATCGAGACGGCCGTCGACTGGCCGAGGCCGGCCGCCGAGAGCGTCGAGGACATCTCGGTCGTCATCCCGCCGGAGCGGGAGATCACGCCGATCGGGCCGGGGCTGTAGGCCTGGGCGGCGTTGCGCGCCGGCCCGCCGATCCCGCCCATCTTGATCACGTCCGGCACGATGATCCCCAGGCAGTTCGGCCCGATGATGCGCGCGCCGCGCAGCGCGGCCAGCTCGACCATCTCCGCGACGTCGCGGCGGGGAATCCGCTCGGTGACGATCACGATCAGCTTGATCCCGTTCTCGATCGCCTCGAAGACGGCATCCTTCGTGAACGCGGGGGGGACCGTCACCACCGAGCCGTCGATCGGGGCGCCGTGATCGGCGACCGCCTGAGCGACCGTGTCGAAGACCGGAACGCCATGCACCCTGCGCCCCAGCCGTCCCGGAGTGACTCCGCCCACCACCTTGGCGCCGGCTCCGTAGTCGAGGCACTCGCGGGTGAGGTTGACCGCCTCGCGGCCGGTGATCCCCTGCACGATGAACGTCGTGTCCTGGTCGACCAGGATGCTCATGCTCTGGCCCGCTTCGAATCTGAGCGCGGCGCCTTCGCGGGGCATGGATGCCACGCGCCAACGGCCGCCGGATGGGCGGGAGGCTGCGCGGACGCGCACCGACAAGACGATCTCATGCAGCCACTCCTTCGATCTTCTGCACCGCGCGCCGGGCAGCCTCGTTCAGCGAGACCGAGCGATCGGCGTACTCGATCCCGTACTTGGAGAGGATCTTGAAGCCCTCCTCCTCCCAGGCGCCCGGGATG
>DAHVAB010000027.1:0-276 GCA_027314825.1 Solirubrobacterales bacterium | reverse complement strand
GAAGATCGCGATCTTCTCCGCCGGGTCGTAGCCGAGCTCCAGGCAGGCCTTGATCACGCCGCGAGCGACTATGTCCACGCGCGTGTTCGACACGATCGACATCATCACCGCGATCTTGTCCACCCCCGGCTTGCTCAGCACGAGCTTGGCCAGGCCGCACGCCTTCGCGACGGATGGGTTGCCGCCGATCTCGCAGTAGTTGGCGGGCCTGCCGCCGTGGGCGCGGACCGCGTCAAACAGCGTCAGCGAGCCGCCGCCGGCTCCGATCACCAGGCC
>DAHVAB010000279.1 GCA_027314825.1 Solirubrobacterales bacterium | reverse complement strand
GCCATAGCGATCTTCGGGGTCGCGCAGCTCACAGAACCCGATAGCCGGCGGTGAGTCCTGTCGTCCCCACGCGAGTCACCTCGACCTCGAGCAATCGCACTCCGAGCGCTGCATGGTCTTGGTTGCGGGCAGTGGAAACGCGCGAGCCTGGGGTTATGCGCAGCGCATCACCGCGGCAGCCAAAGGGACCCGCGGTATTCCGCGAGCAACTCGGCGCCGACCCACTCCTGTGCGATCCGCTTTCCATCTTCGAGCACCGCCGCCGAGGAGCTGCGCACATCCTTGGGCAGCCACGGCGTCAGCGTGCGCACTCGATAGTGGGACGGCGGGTTTTCGACCGGCGCTGGGCGGCCATGTGCGAGCAGCAGCCGATAGAGCGCGGCCGCGGGCTCAATCGCCGGCAGGCCTGCGTCAGTGGCGAGGCAGCTTGCGCGCACGGGGATCTCAAGACCGTCGACATCGAGATCCCCGAAGTAGAGCACGCGGCGCGGGCGCGTCTGCAGGTCGGCGAGGTAGGTGACAGAAGCGCGGAAGTGAGCGCCCGCGCCGTACACGACGACGCCGACCTCCCCGTCGCGCGGGAGCGTGCGGCACAACGAGACATAGGTGTGGTGGTTCTCGACCACCAGCACGTCAGATCCGCAGCCGATGCGTTCAAACACGAACGGCGGATGGATCTCCTCGCAGCGCAGTTGCGCCAGCGTAAGACGACCCTGAGCGAAGAGCTGGCCACCCATCAGCGCCTGCAGGCGCTTCTCGTCGCCGAAGAGCTGCAGCGAGCGCTCACGCAGCGGGACGATCGGACGAGCAGCACCACCGTCGCGGAGGAAGACGTTGACGGAACGCAGGTCCGCGAGCGTCTGCTCCCGCAGTGAGAGCTCGCTCGCCCAGGCGAGCTCTGGACGCCAGGCGACGCCAGCGCCCGAGACGCGCCGGGACGCTGGGGGCGGGCTTTCGATGCGAACGAAACGCGGAAGCGCCGGCTTGGCGCTGCGGTCGTAGGAGCGCGCACTCGGCAGGTGCAGGAGACCGGCGTGAACGAGCTCCTCGATCACCTCGTGAAGACGGGCGCGCCGCTCGGGCGCGTGTTCGAGCGAGGGCTCGGCGGCCACCAGCAGCGCCTGCAGCTCGACGAGCGTGACCCGTCGCCTGGTCCAGCCGTCAAGCTCGCGCGCCAGGGCCGCCGCGGTGACGCCGAGGATGGGGCTGCTCAAGGGGACCCGCCGGAGCGCTCATGCACGACGCGGGCCACATCGAGATAGCCGCTCCCGTCCTGTGCGGAGCGCCCATTCAGCAGGGCGGCGCGCAGGCTGTCGGCGACACGGATGCGTTGCATCCCGACGCGCATGTCGAGGTCGTTGCGCAGGCGCAGCACGCAGGGAAACTTCGAAAGAGCGTTCGTGTCGAACACGCCGGTCGTGTAAACGAGCTGGACCCCCACACGGTCGGCGACCTTCAACTGGATGTCGAGCAGGTACTCGGCGCTGGCGGTGCCGATCGGATTGTCGAGGAAGAGCACGCCGGCGCGCGGCCGTCGACGGCCGCGCGAGGTGCTGCGCATCGCCGCAAGCGTGCAGTACAGCGCGATCGCGGCCGTGAGACGCTGACCACCGGAGAACTCGCCCATCGCGGTGACCGGTACGCGTTCGTCGCGCAACACCGTGTCGGGCTTCAGCAGCGTCACGCGAAAGCCGCGGGGATCGATGGCTGCGCGGACGCCACGCAGCAGCATCGTAATGCCATCGCGGTTGCGCTGCCCGCCGTCACCGACCGACGAGTCGAGCACCTCGCCGAGACGCTCGAGCAGCACCTCATCGGAGTCGGGGGTCTCAAAGTCGATGCGCAGGAACTGCTTGCCAGACCAGTCACCGAGGTCGGCTGGGAGCCGCGAGGCGCGTCCCGCTTGGCGCAACACGTTCAAGGCGCTCTGCACAAGCGCGGCCAGACGCTCGAGCAGCAGGCGGCGGTGCTGTTCGATGGACGCCAGCTCCTTGGCCACCTCTGCGGCGCGCTCCTGCAGGTGCGGGATCAGCTCGTCGCTGCGTCGCGCGAGCGTCGCTGCCTCGTCGCGGGCGAGCCGCTCACGCAGGTTGCCGCCAGCCATCGCCTCGAAGGCATCATCAAGTGCGAAGTGCGAGACGCGCTGCGCCAGCTCGCGCACCTGGGTCTCGGAGGCTTCGAGCTCGCTGCCGGCCTCCCGCAGCGCGCCGGCAAGCTGCTGCGTGAGCGTCTTCGCCGCTTCGATATCGCCAGGAAAGGCGGCGAGGCCGCTGACGGCCGCACGGTCAAGCTCGTGGCCGCTGGCGGCAAGCGAGTCCGCGAGCGAGTCCTCGTAGGAGCCGATGACCTGAGCGCGCGACTCGGCCTTCGTCGCCTGCTCTTGTGCCTGGCGAGCGGCCCCATCGGCGTTACGCTGCTCCTCGAGCGTCCGCACGCGCTCAGCGTCGAGACGCTGCTGCAGCGCAAGCGCATGGTCGAGGTCGTTGGGGATCAGATCGCCAGTCAGTTGCGCGCGCGGGCCGCGTCCGGACTCGTCACGCGGCGTTGCCCGGCTGAGCTCATCCTCGCGGGCCTTATGCTCCGCGATGCACTGCGCACGACGCTCCTCGGCGCTCTCGGCCTCACGACGGGCGCGGCGCTCGCCCTCACGACGAGCGGTGCGATCGGTGGCTCCGGTGAGCAGCTCGGCCGCGCGCGCAAGCTCGTCGACGTCGTGCTCCTGCAGCCGCGCCCGCAGCTCGGCCTCCGACGCCTCTGCCCGCCGGTGATCTGCTGCCAGCTCAGATCCGGAGGTGGCCTGCTCCAGCAGGCGTGTAGCGAGCAGGTACGCATCGCGCAGGTCCTCGATCGGCGCGTCCGGCCGCTCACCCACGACGCCGTCGCCAACACCCTCCACGCTCTCCAGAGATTCGGAGAGGCGGTCCGCCCGCCGGCGCTGCTCGTCGGCCAAGCGCGTCGCCTCCTGCATCGCCTCGCGATGCTCCTGCGCGGCGTGGGAGTGACGGGCGTAGGCGTCGTCGGCCATGTCCGCCGCCTCGCGCCCGTTGCGGACCTCTTCGCGCAGCTCGGGCTCGGCGGCGGCACGCTCGCGGAAGCCTTCGAGACGGGGGCGCGCTTCGGCAAGACGCCGCTGCTCGGCGCGCGTGTCACGGGCGGCGGCCTCGCGTCGCGGACGCTCGGCGGCGAGCGCGGCGCTCTCGTTGCGCAGCGCATGTGCCCCGGCGGCCGCTTCGTCGGCAAGCGCGCGCTGCTCAGCGGCGGCAGCCGCCATCTCCTCAAGCCGTCCCTTGGGACAATCGGTGAGAAGATCCTCCAGCTGCTGGCGCAGTTCGTGGTCGCAGCGATGGCGATCGTCGAGTTCGCGGCGACGCTCAGTC
>DAHVAB010000278.1 GCA_027314825.1 Solirubrobacterales bacterium | reverse complement strand
CAGGGATCGGGCCGGGATCAGGCGGGGATCGGGCCGCGATCAGCCAGGGATCGGGCCGGGATCAGGCGGGGATCGGGCCGGGGATCGGGCCGGGATCGGGCCGGGGATCAGCCGGGGATCGGCCGGGATCGGGCCGGGGATCGAGCCGGGGATCGGACCGGGGATCGGGCCGCGGCCGGCAGGCCACACGCCAAGGCGAGGATCAACGATCGGCCCGCTCGGGTATAACGGGCGTATGAGCAACTTCCGCCGCTTCGAGCTCGACGAGCTGCTGATCCGCCCCGGCACGTACTTCAACCCGCAGACCGAGGTCCTTCTGGTCGTCGACGACTCGCCGGAAATGGACAGCGAGATCTTCAACATGGAGGAGGCCGAGGGCGCCGAGTGGGTACTCGTCTCCGACGAGTCACCCCTGGATGAAAACGTGCGCGACGAGATGATGGAGCGCTTCCAGGTGCGCTACCACCCGGGCGGAGAGCACTCCGTCGAGGGCGACCACGACGACGAAGAGGACGAGGTCGACGGCGACATCGAAGCCGACGACCAGGAGGTCGGGCGCGAATGAGGGTCGCGCGCTAGCGCGCGACGCGATCGCCGCTCCGGGTCAGTCACACCGCAGCCACCCACCACCCGGACCGCAACTGTGCGCCGTTCCATGATGTTCATGGAGGGTGCCCACTCTCCGCCGAGCGTCGGGCCGCCGCAGGGCGGCCTGCAGACATATCCGCACACCCACATAGGATCGGGGCGTGCCTCCCGTGCCTCCCGTGCCTCCCGTGCCTCCCGTGCCTCCCGTGACCCGCGCGCCTCGCCGCAGCCGGCGGCGGACGATCTGCGCGCTCATCCTCGCGAGCGCCGGCGCAGCGCTGCTCTCCTGCTGCGCGCTCGCCGGGAGCGCGTCCGCCCGCGGCAGCGCATCCCCCCGCGGCAGCGCATCCCCCCGCGGCAGCGCACCCCCACGCGGCAGCGCACCCCGCGGCAGCGCACACCCCCGCGGCAGCGCACCCCGCGGCAGCGTCGGCTTGGCCGACCGGCTCGCGCCGCTGCATCTGCGCGGCGTGCGCGAGCCTGCCGGCGGCACCGCTCACAGCTCCGGGAGCTCGCGGAGCCATGGCAAGCGAATCCTCGTCCTCACCGAGCTCAAACGCATGGCCGCAGGCGGCGCGATCTCGCAGTCCGCGCTCCACGAAGACCGCGGCATCTACATGCAGGCCCTGAGCACTCTGCGCCGGTTGCAGGGGACCAGGCACACCGAACTGGCGGGCGTGCTCACCAACATCAACGAGATGGCCGCGGCCAGAGCGCTCACCCCGACCAACGCGGCGAGCATATTCTTGACCCTGCGACGCAATCGCGAATGGTGGGCCGCCAAGCCGCTGCTCTCCTACGGTCAGCGCGTCACGTTTTCGGGCAGCCTCCTCATCTGGGAGTACTACCCGGGCGAAGGGATCGAGCTGCAGTGGCTCGCCACCTTCGGGGAGGCGAACGGCTACTACCTCTCCGGGGATCGGCCTGAAGCGCTGCGGCAGGTGCTCGAAGAAGCGCGGGAACTGGCCGTGCAGCGAGCCGGGGGCCTGGCTTGGGAGTACCTCTTCCACTTCGACGGCGGCTCCCCTCCCTGGACGAGCGGGCTCGCGCAGGGCACGGCCATCCAGGCCTACTCGCGCGCCTCGCAGAGCCTCCAGGAACCGCAACTCGCCCAGATCGCGGAACGCAGCCTCGGCCTGTTCGAGACCCCGCCGCCGGAAGGCGTGCGCGTCGCGACTCCGGCCGGCGCCCACTACCTCGAGTACAGCTTCGCTCCGCAGGAGCGCATACTCAACGGCTTCATTCAGGCGATCACCGGGCTCTACGACTTCGCGAAGCTGACGGGATCACGCCTCGGGGCGCGGCTCTTCGAAGAAGGCGACGCCCAGGCCCGCATCGAAGTCCCGCACTACGACACGGGCGCCTGGTCGATGTACGACCAGCGCACAGAATCCGATCTCGGCTACCACGAGCTGCTGACCGAATTCCTCAACAACCTCTGTCAGCGCACGGGCAACGGCCCTCCGCTGCCCCCGGAAGGCGGCCCGCAAGCCACCACGCCCACCACGCCCGCCACGCCCGCCGCCCAGCCGACGGCATCCTCGCGTGCGGGCGGGGTCGCCGGCGAAGGATCGGCGTCGACCGGCGCCCAGCCGCAGCCGGTTGCGGGCGCTCCGATCCCGGGCGATGAAATCTATTGCACGACCGCCCAGCACTTCGAAGAGTACCTGCACACGCCGCCCGCAATCGGGCTGCTCTCGCACCGGCTCCACACCAACATACGAGCAGGTGTTCGATTCTCTCTGTCGAAGATATCCACGATCAGCCTCACCGTTCGCTTCAAGGGCAAGGTGATCTGGACCAACAAAGCCACCGTCGAATCAGGCAGGCCGCGACTGCTGTGGGTCACCCCCAGCCGCAGCGGCACCTACAGGATCAGCGCGACCGCAACAGATCTCGCCGGAAACACCAGCTCCACAGCCGGCACGGTGCAGCTCGTGCCCGCTTCACGGCAGGGACATGGACACGGAACCCATCCACACGGCGCCGGGCCTGGTCGCGGGACCGGACATGCGGCCAGAAGAGGCCGCGCTTAGCGCCCGGCTCGACACATCGGCCGGCGAGCCGGCGATGCCGCCAGCAGCGTCCATACAATCGAAGCGTGTACACAGAGAAGCAGGCACGCAGAGCCGGCCGGCGGCGATGACGCGAATCGCCCGAGCCTGGGACGCGCTCTCACGCGATCAGAGGCTCGCGGCGATCGCAGCGCTCGCGCTGCTGCTGGCGATGTTCCTGCCCTGGTACCAGCAGAACGCCGTCGACAGCAGCGGGCTTGTCAGCAGCGACCTGAACGCGTTCGCCGTCTTCTCCTTCGCTGAGGCAGTGCTCCTGCTGAGCGTGATCGCCGTGCTCCTGATCCTGTTCGCCAGAGCCGAGCGACGGGCGCTGCCGATCCCCCTGCCCGGCAGCGACGGAGCGCAGATCATGGCTGCCGGCACCTGGAGCTCGCTGCTCGTGATCCTGCGCCTCTTCGACAAGCCCGGCATCAGCACGAACGGCGTCGCGAACGTCGGCGTGCAGTGGGGCATATTCCTCGCCCTGGCCGCCGCCGGAACGCTCGCCTACGCCGGCTCGCGGATGCGTGCGACAGGCAACTCGGCGGCCGCGAGCACCGCCAGGGGGCGCTCCAGCCGACCGGCGGCGTCCCGCCGCCGCAACGATCCGCCCGGACGCCCGACGCCAACCTCACCCTCCTGGCTGGATGTGCCCGCCTGGGTGCCGGCTCCCGACCGATCCGAGGCTCGCTCCGAGGCGCAGCGGACAGTGAGCGCTCGCGACGAGCGGCAGGCTCCATCCCCCGGCGCAG
>DAHVAB010000277.1 GCA_027314825.1 Solirubrobacterales bacterium | reverse complement strand
AAGCCCGGCGGCGCCGGCGACGTCTACACGACCGAGCCGTTCGCCTACGGGCGCGTCCAGCACCGCTTGGAAGGGCTCGGCGCCGTCGCCTCCGTGGAGGCCTGGCGCGACACCTTCCTCGACCTGCCCGGCCGGCGCGTGTGGGTGCTGGGAGTGCCCCGCTCCCAACGGGCGCAGATCGTTCCCAGCCAGCTGATCGAAGGCTCGCTGCCGCGGGCCGACGCCCACATGCGCGAAGGCGGCTGGGCGGCGCTCAGCCAGACGATCGCCCGCGAAGAGCACCTGCGGATCGGCGAGCGCTTCACCCTGCCCACCCCCTCAGGGCCGGCGCACCTGCGATTGGCGGCGATCACCGCGAACTACGGGTGGCTCTCCGGGGCCGTGGTGATGAACGCGAGCGAACAGGCGCAGCTCTGGAAGAGCACCGACGCGACCGAGCTGGCCGTGCGCGTCAAGCCGGGCGTATCGCCCGCGGAAGGCAGGCGGGCCGTGCAGGGCGCCCTGTCCGGCACCGCGCTCACGGCGCAGACCGACTCGCAGCGGCGCGCGGAAGTGTCGGCCGTGCTCGGCTCGACGCTCGCGCGCCTCAACGACACGACGATCGTCGTGATCGTCACCGCGATCGCCTCGATCATCGCGCTGATGATGGCCGCGGTCTGGCAGCGGCGCGGGCGCCTGGACTCGCTCACCTCGATCGGGATGGGCTTCACCCAGCTGGCGCGCATGATCTTCTACGAGAGCGGGCCCATCCTGCTCGCCGGCTGCCTGATCGGCGTCGCCGCGGGCCTGGCCGGCCAATACCTGATCGACGGCTGGCTGCAGCACACCACCGGCTCCCCCGTCCGCTTCGCCGCGGCATGGCAGCTCGGCCTCACCACCGCGGCCGTCTCCCTCGCGGTCGCGCTCGCCGCGTCGATCCTCGCCACGATCCGCGTCAGCTCCCTGCAGATGCGGGCGGCATTCTCGATGCGATGAGCGCTCAGATGACAGCCACGATCGAGGGTCGCAGCATCTCCGCCGCCGACGGCAGCACGTTCGCGCCGGCGCTGGCGCTGCTGCGCGGCCGCCTGAGAGCCGACGTGGAGAGCCTCTACCGGGTGCTGCGCACGATCGACGACCTGGTCGACGACGGCGACCCGCGCGCACCGGAAAGGGTCGCGGCGCTCGAGGACTGGATCGCCGGCGGGCAGGCTGAGAGCCCGGAGGCGCACGCGCTCGCGGCGATCGCCGCCCACCACCCGCACCTGCGCGTGGATGCGCTCATGCAGTTCTGTGAAGGGATGCGCCACGACCTGGCCAAACGCACGATCGCCTCCTCAAATCAATTAAATCTCTACTGCCAGCAGGCCGGCGGCTCCGTCGGCGAAGTGCTCGCCAGCATCCTCGGCGCCGTCAGGGACGACGCCGACGGCAGGCGGGAGGTGCAGGCGGGGATCGCCACGCTCGGCCGCGCGATGCAGGTGACCAACATCCTGCGCGACATCGACTCCGACCTGGCCCAGGGTCGCACCTACATACCGCGCGAGACGATCAAGCGCCTCGGCTTCCCCTCCCCCGGCGCGCGCGAGCAGCTGATCGGCGAGGGGACGGCGCTCGCCGACTCGCTCTACGAGGAGGGCTGCCGGGCGATCCCGCTGCTCGCGGCGGGCCGCGAGGCGATGTCGCTCGCCGCCTGCCTGTACCGTGACATCCTGAGGCAGCTATAGACACACGCATCTGGAGGGTGGAGAGGATGAAGAGGATCGGCCAGAGAAGGCGGCTCGCAACCATTGCGAGCCTCGCGGGCGCCGCGCTGACCGTGAGCCCCACGACGGCGCTGGCAGGAAGGCACGCCGACGGACACCGCGGCCGCCACGCACGAGCCGCGCACAGTCACGCCCATACGGCACACACGCTCACGGGCACCGAGACAGCGCACCTGCGGCTCGTCCGCCAGCACGAAGAGCACCTCTACGAGCAGGGCTCGGCGAGCGGTCCCCTGCCGGGCAGGATGAGCGCCAGCCTCACGGTCGGCGCAACGTTCACCGGAGAGTTCCAGATCCACACCAGGGCAGGCACGATCACCGGGCACGGCACGGCCAGCCCGCGCGGGACCGGGCGCTACCAGAGCTTCCGCGGCACGATGATCGTCAGCGGCGGCAGCGGCCGCTACGCCCACGTCCACGGCCGCACGCAGCTCTACGGCAGCTTCGACCGCAGGACCTTCGACGTGACCATCCACACCAAGGGCCGCCTCTCCTACTGAAGGCGAGAGCATGCGTAGGCGTCTCGCCGCGGCTGCCGTCCTCACGGCAGCAGGCGCCTGGGTGACAGGCGCATGGCTCGCCGGCGCCGCGCTCGGGGCGCCGAGCATCGGCCTGCACGCGAGCCTCACCCCGAAGATCCCCGGCCAGGCGACGACCGTGCGCCTGCAGATGCGCGTGGCGCCCGCCGCGGGCGAGCTGGTCCCGCCGCCGCTCACGCAGGTGCGCCTTCTCTACCCGCAGGGCTTGGATGTCACCCTCAGCGGGCTGGGCATCCAGGCCTGCCCGCGCTCGACGCTCACGCTGCACGGACCGGGCGGCTGCCCGCCCGACTCCAGGATGGGCTACGGCGACGCGATCGCCGAGGTGCCGATCGAAGGCGAAGCGGTGAGGGAAACCGCACGGATCGCGATCCTGCGCGGAGCGGAAGTCGAAGGCCACGTGAGCATGCTGATCGTGGTCTACCACGAGCCGGCCGTCTCCGCGCAGATCGTGCTGCCGACACTGCTGATGCCGGCCGACGGGCCTTTCGGGGGGCGCCTGGACATCAACGCTCCGCTGGTGAGCACCTTCCCGGAAGGCCCCGACCTATCGGTCACACGCATAGACCTCGTGCTCGGGCCGAGCAGCCTCATCTACAGCGAACGCTCCCACGGCAGGATCGTTCACTACAGGCCGAGAGGGATACCGCTGCCGGAACGCTGCCCGCGCGGAGGGTTTCGCTTCGAGGCGCAGATGAGCTTTCTGGACGGCAGCCGGGCGGCGGCGGATGCGACCGTACGATGCCCGCGCCGCCGCAAGGCTGGCAGGCGGGTGAGAGTGCCAAGAGCGCACCCGGCACGGCACCTGCGACGACACTTCGCCGCAACACCGTTACCATCTGCCCTCAACCACGATCAGGAGTAACAGTGAGCGACATCATCGACCAGACGCGCCGAGAGATAACAGAGCGGATCGAGAAGCTGCGCCCCGCAGTCGCCGAGTACGCCCGCCTGCAGGCCGCCGCGGAGGCGCTCGCGGGAATCGGCTCGGCGCCGGCCGCCGAGGCCGCCGCACCCGTCACACCCGCCGCGCCCGCCACGCGGCCGGCGGCGACCGGCGCACGGCGCCGGCCGGGACGTCCCCGCGGCTCCGCATCGACCCGGCCGCGGCGCGCGGCC
>DAHVAB010000276.1 GCA_027314825.1 Solirubrobacterales bacterium | reverse complement strand
CGGCGGCGCCCGCCTCCGCGCCCGCCTCCGCGCCCGCTCCGGGCCCCTCAGGCCCGGCGGCGCCGGTCGGCCCGGCCGGTATCGACGCCCCGGGCGCGCTGCGCCGGCCGGCGACGGCCGGTCCCCACGTCCGCATGCTCCACGGCCTGCGCCGGCCGGCCAACTGGCTGCAGCTGGTCCGGTTCGGGGTCGTGGGCGGCACCGGCTTCGCCCTGAACCTCGCGGTCTACGCGCTGCTGGTCCATCCGCTCGGGATCGTCTATCAGGTGGCCGCCGCCGCGGCGTGGATCATCGCGGGCGCCAACAACTTCGTCTGGAACCGCCATTGGACGTTCAATGCGCGCGACGGGCAGGTGCACGTGCAGGCGATGCGCTTCCTGGTCGTGAGCCTGCTGGCGCTCGCCTTCAACGAGCTCGCGCTGACACTGCTGGTCGAGGCCGGCGGGCTGAGCCAGGTCGTGGCACAGGTGCTCGCGCTCGGCGCCTCGACCCCGCTCAACTTCCTCGGCAACAAGCTCTGGAGCTTCAAATAGGCGCGATCGATGCCCGCTGGGGTGGCTGCGACAGGACGTCGGCGCCTTCTCGAGCGGACCGGGCTCACGCCTATACTCTGTGAACTCCCCCCTTCGGAGGAAACCCGTGCAGGAGATGGTCATCTACGGCGTGAGCTTCGACATGGTCGGCAAGCAGCCGATCGTTTTGCTCAAGACGGTCGATGGCAACCGCTTCCTGCCGATCTGGATCGGCCACCCGGAGGCCGCCTCGATCATGATGAAGCTGCAGGGCGCCTCCACGCCCCGCCCGATGACCCACGACCTGCTCTGCGACATGCTGGGCGAGCTCGACGTGAAGTGCACGCAGGTCGCGGTCACCGAGCTGCGCGACAACACGTTCTTCGCCTCGATCACCCTCAACGTGGGCGGCCGCGAGATGGAGATCGACTCCCGTCCCAGCGACGCGATCGCCCTCGCGGTCCGGGCCGGCGCCCCGATCTTCGCCGCCGAGGAGGTGATCGCCGAGTCGGCGATCGAATTCGAGCAGAGCGAGCAGGAGAGCGAGGACGTGGTCGAGAGGTTCAAGGAGTTCCTCGACAACGTCACGCCCGAGGACTTCGCCGCCGGCGACTCCTGATCCTGTGCGCGCCCGCATGCAGGCCCGCCTCAGCGACTGCGCCGCTGTCTGCCCTCCCGCTGCCGCTTGGGCAGCTCCAGCACGTCGGCCATCGCCTCCGGCTGGGCGTCGGCCTCGGGCCGGTCCTCCTGCGGCTCGGCCGCACCCGTCTCGGCGCCCGTCAGAGTGCCGAAGAGGCCGACCTGCTCGGAGACCACGCGGCCGATCCGGCGGACCGCCTCAGCGATGTCCGCCTCGGCGACGCCCGCGAAGTTCAGGCGCATCGAGGAGGCTCCGCGCCCGTCGACGTAGGCGGAGCGGCCGGGCACGAAGGCGACGTCCTCGGTCTCCAGCGCTCTGGCGAGCAGGTCGGTCGTGTCGATGTAGTCGGGCAGCGTCGCCCAGATGAACATCCCGCCCTGCGGCCGGGTCCACTGCGCGCTCGAGCCGAAGTGCTGCTGCAGCGCCGCGAGCATCGCGTCGCGACGTGCGTGGTAGAGCCCGCGCAGCCGCTCCAGGTATGAGCGCCAGTCGTAGGAGTGGAAGTAGGCGGCCACGAACAGCTGGGTGACCGGCGAGGAGCAGAGGTCGGCGCCCTGCTTGCCGAGGTTGAGCTTCTCCAGCACCGGCGGCGGCGCGACCGCCCAGCCGACCCGGACGCCGGGCGAGAGGATCTTCGAGAAGGTGCCCAGGTAGATGACGAAGTCCGACGCCCCGCCGCGGCCGGCCAGCTGGGCGTCGAGGCTGTAGAGGGTCGGCAGCGGATCGCCCTCGTAGCGGAGCATGCCGTAGGGGTTGTCCTCCAGCACGAGGATCTCCCGCTCACGGGCCACCTCCACCAACCGGCGCCGGCGCGGCAGCGACATGGTCACGCCGCCCGGGTTCTGGAAGTTGGGGATCGTGTAGATCAGCTTCGGCTTGCGCCCCTGGGCGGCCAGACGGTCGAGGCTCGCCTCCAGCTCGTCGATCGGCATCCCGTCGGAGTCCATCTCGATCTGGAGCACCTCCGCCTGGTAGGCGCCGAACGTCGGCACCGCGCCGGGATAGGTGGGGGCCTCGGCGACGATCACGTCGCCCGGGTCGATCAGCGCCTTGCAGACCAGGTCGATCACCTGCTGGCCGCCGGTCGTCACCATCACTTCGTCGGGGTCGACGGCCGTCTGCTCGCAGGCCATCACCTCCACGATGCAGTCCATCACCGCGGCGAGGCCCTCGGTCGGCCCGTACTGGAGCGCCTTCGCGGTCTGCTCGGCCGCGACCTTCGACATCAGCTTCGCGTAGAGCTCGGGCGGGAAGGTGCTCGTGTCCGGCAGCCCGCCGGCCAGGGAGATCACCTCCGGGCGTTCTGTGAGCGACATCATGTCCCGCATCGCCGAAGAGCGCATCCCGCTGGTGCGCTGTGCGAACAGCCGCTTGTAGCGTTCGAGCTCGTGGGTTGCGGGCCGGCTCGGCCCGCTCGCTGCCCGACCGTCGTCTATCGTCACGCCTCGCACCGTAGCGCACGCACCAGCGGCGCGCGCTCGCATGGAGAGCACGACGTCAACGTGAACAACAGCCTTCCCTTCCTGATCGGCCTCGGACTCGGGCTCGGCCTCGCGGCCGGGATGCGCCCCTACCTGCCCGCGCTCATCTCCGGCGCGCTGGCCTCCGGCGGCCTGCTCGGGCTGAGCTACTCGCCCGGCACCTTCAGCTTCCTGCAGTCGACCTGGTGGCTGGTCGCCTCCGCGGCGGCGCTGCTGGCGGTCTACCTGCTGCAGTTGCGGCTCGGATCGCAGCGGATGGACTCGGGACCGATCGCGGCCGCGCTCTCGGGGATCGGGGTCGGGGTCGGCGCGGTGCTGTTCGCGGGCACGCTCTCCGGTCACGGCGAGCTCTCCTGGCCCGGCCTTCTCGGCGGCGCGGTCGCGGCGCTGCTCGCACAGGCCGCGGTCTGGCCGCTGATCCGCAGGGCGCGCGCCAGGCTGCCCGAGGAGAGCACCCGCAACGCGCTCACCCTGTACGTGGATGTGGGGGCGGTGCTGCTCACGATCCTGACCGCGCTGCTCCACCCGCTCGGCTATCTGGCCGTGCTGCTGCTGGCGTGGCTGGCGCTGGCGGGCCGCCGTCGCGCCGGCGGGAGGTACGCGGGCCTGCGGATCCTGGGCAGGTAGTGGCCGCTCCCTCCAAGCTCATGCTCTGCGTCATCGACGCGATGGCGCCGGAGATGCTGATGCGGACGGTCGCGCAGGGTGGGGCGCCCGTGCTGGGCGCCCTGATCGAGCGGGGCGTGCATGTGGAGGACTGCATCGCCGCCTTC
>DAHVAB010000275.1 GCA_027314825.1 Solirubrobacterales bacterium | reverse complement strand
ATCGCCTTTGGAGCGGGGGCCGGCGGACCCAGCGGGTCGACCATCCCGAGGTGAGCCATCACGTTCTGCAGGCCGCGCAGGTGGCGACCGACCGAGGGTTCGTCGCAGATTCCCTGCTGCCCGATCTCCGCGATGATCGCCGGCACCCCGCGACCCTCCTGGCCGACCAGACGGCCGTGCGCGCCGCGGAGCTCGACCTCCGAGGAGGGCAGCGAGCGGGTGCCGAGCTTGTCCTTGAGCTGCTGGAGCTCCATGCCGGGTCCGCGCTCGACCAGGAAGCAGGAGAGGCCCTCCGGCGCCTGGGCGAGGATCAGGAAGATGTCGCAGGGGGGGTAGGAGCAGAACCACTTGTGGCCGGTGATCTCGTAGCTTCCGTCGCCGAGAGGCCGGGCTTCGGTGATGTTGGCGCGCACGTCGGAGCCGCCCTGTCGCTCGGTCATCGCCATCCCGGCGAGTGAGCCGCCGCGGTAGTCGGGCCGGGTCAGTCGCGGCTCCCACTCGGCGGCGAGCGCCGGCGCTCCGTCGCGCAGGGCCGGGATCGCCGCGTAGGTCATGGAGACGGGGCACATCACTCCGGCGTTCGTGTTGCCCCACAGCATGAAGAGCGCCGCGCGCACGACGTGCCCGCCGGAGCGCTCCTCCCGCCAGGGCAGGGAGTGCAGCTCCCGCTCGACGGCGCCGGCCAGCCGCCAGTGCCAGGTGGGGTCGAGCTCGACCTCGTCGATGCGCCGGCCGAAGCGGTCGTGGGTGCGCAGGATGGGAACGTTGCGCTCGGCGCGCCGGCAGTGCTCGAGAGCCTCCACGCCGCCGGCGGTGACGCCGACCTCCCGCGCCCGGTCGACCCCCCAGCCTCCGCCCTCGCGCTGGAGCGCCTCCTGCAGGGCCAGATCGCCCGCGAAGAGGTCGATCGGCTGCAGCGGCGGCGCCTGGTTTGAGACCTCGCGGGTGGGATCTCGAAGCTCGGTGCTCATACGATCGCCTCCTCGGATGCGGCGCCCCTGGCCGGGCACGCGGTGCCCCGATTCTAGCCACCGTCGCCCGGCGCCGTTGGGTCGCGTCGGGTCGCCTTGAGGCCGCCGGAGGCGGCCGCGGGTCGCGTGTTGCGCCATCGCGGCGCCAGCACTGCGACAATCGTCCATCGATGCGTCCCGCAAGGTCGGGATGCCGTAGTCTGACCGCGGCGCGACGGGCGCGGCCGGGGGTGGGCTGCCTCAGCGAATACCCTCTGGACGGTTCTCGGTCAATATGTGTGCCGTCCAGCCGAGGACCCTCCAGGCGGGGATCTCTCAGCCCGCGGCTGCCAACCAAGATGCCTCCCGAACAGCAAGAACAGACCCTTGGCCTCGAGCAGGCTCTCGCGATCCTGCGTCGCCGCTGGCCGCTGATCGCGCTCTGCTTCGTGCTCGTGGCGGGCTCGGCCTTCTTCTTCTCCAAGCAGCAGACCAAGAGGTACACGGCCACCGCCTCGCTCGTCTTCAACAACAACCAGACCAGCCAGCTGGTGGCGGGCCTGCCCGCCAGCGCCGGGATCGAACCGAAGGCGCAGCAGGACACCAATGTGAAGCTGCTGGAAATCGGGCCGACCGCGGCTCAGACCGCCAGGCGTGTCGGCCGTGGGCTCACCGAAAAGGGAGTCAAGGAACAGGTCGCGATCACCCCGGAGGGCGAATCCAACGTCGTCGACCTGGAAGCGACCTCGCCGTCGCCGAGCCTGGCGGCCGTGCTCGCGAACACCTATGCCAACGAGTTCGTCGCCAACCAGCTGCAGTCCAACCACCGCTATTTCACCTCGGCGCTCGCCCTCGTCGAAAAGCAGCTGGGAGCGCTCTCGGCGCAGCAGCGCTCAGGGCCGCAGGGCCTCGACCTGCAGAATCGCGCGCAGTCGCTCGCGATCCTCGCCGAACTGCAGTCCGGCAACGTGCAGCTCGCCCAGGCCGCGAGCGTGCCGAGCGCCCCATCCTCGCCGAAGACCTCGCGCAACACCGCGCTCGGCGCGATCCTCGGGCTGCTGCTCGGGGTCGGCCTCGCCTTCCTGATCGAGCGGCTCGATCGCAGGATCAAGGATCCCTCGGACCTGGAGCGGATCTACGCTCTGCCTCTGCTCGGCACCGTCCCGGAGAGCGGCGCCTACCGCCGTCACTCCCCCCAGCAGGCCGGCGAGGCCCCCGCGCCGTTGCCGCCGGCGGAGATGGAGGTCTTCCGGATGCTGCGGGCACGGCTGCGCTATTTCAATGTGGATCGGGACCTGCGCCTGGTGCTCGTCACGTCCGCCGCCTCCGGGGACGGCAAGACGACGATCGTGCAGGATCTCGCCGAGGCGGCTGCGAGCATGGGCAGCAGGGTGCTGATCGTGGAGGCGGACCTGCGCCGGCCGAGCATCGCCACTCGGCTCGGGGTGAGGCCGGCGCCGGGGCTGACCGAGGTTCTGATCTCCGCCTGCGAGGTGGAGGGGGCGGTGCAGCCGGTGAGCGGTGTCGGGGATGAGCTGCAGGCTCAGGGCAGGGCCGGCGAGGTCTCGGTCCTGGTCGCCGGCACGATCGCGCCCAACCCGGCCGAGCTGGTGGAGAGCAAGGCGATCGAGCGGGTCCTGGAGTGGGCCGCGGGCGAGTACGACCTGGTCCTGATCGACAGCCCGCCGCTCGCGGTGGTCCCGGACGCGATCCCGTTGCTGCGAAAGGTCGACGGCGTGGTGATCGTGAGCCGCCTGCGCAAGAACACGAGGGATGGCGCCGCACGCCTGCGCGATGAGTTGTCGAGCCTCGGCGCGCCGATGCTGGGCGTCGTCGCCAACGGGCTCAAGAGCCGGGAGACCGCGGAGTACAGCTACGGCTACTACCACACGTCCGGGACCGGCGGTGCGAGCCGCAACGGCCACGCCGGGACGCCCGGCGCGGCGCGCGAGCACGCAGCGGTTGGCGACTGAGCCCTGCGGGGCTCGTCTGCGCGGCGGCTAGCCGGGCTGGCTGCCGTGGCAGCGCTTCCACTTGCGGGCGCTGCCGCAGGTGCAGGGATCGTTGCGGGAGCGCCTGGCATCCTCGGATGCGTAGAGCCGCATGATCTGGGCCGGCGCGCGGCGGGAGCGCAGCATCTCGCTCATGATCTCCATCGGTTGCCGCACGTGGCCGAAGAATGCCCTGTATCCGTCACAGAGGTGGTTGAGTCCCGGCTCGCCGTTCGCGCTCCTGATGAAGCGGTTGCGCGGGCAGCCGCCGTGACAGGCGAAGCGAACCTCGCAGTGAAGGCACTGCCGTGGCAGCGTCTCACGCTTGGCCGCGCCGAACTCCAGCTGCGCCGGCGAGGCGATCAGCGTGCCGATCGGCGTCTCGGTGATGTTGCCGAGCAGGTGATCCGGCTCCACGAAGTGGTCGCAGCTGTACAGGTCGCCGTTGTGCTCCAGCGCGAGCCCGAGGCCGCAGCGCTCGGAGTG
>DAHVAB010000274.1 GCA_027314825.1 Solirubrobacterales bacterium | reverse complement strand
CCTACCGCGGCGGGACCTGGTTGTTGACCTGCGTGCCGTGGTAGAGGCGGTCCTGGTCCCTGCAGGCACCCTGGAAGAAGAGCTGAACGCTGTCGCTCCGGACACCGTTATAGCTGGCGAACAGCGTCGCGTGGCCAGCCGTGCCGACCCGGCACCGCGGATCGGTGCTGGCCGTCACGCGAACGCGGATCTTCATGATGTTGCCCGGGTAACCCCACTTCATCGCATGATGCGAGTGGTAAACGAGGCGATGCCTGACCGCCAGAATGATGACGCCAGCCCGATCCTGCTGGCAGATGACCCCCGAGACCGTGTTGGCTCTCAGGCTGATGTCGCCGTGGCCCTTGGCGAAAGAGCGCCCCATCTGGTACGGACCCGTGTGAAATCCCCACGGCGGGATCCCGTAGACGGTCGGAATCTCAGAGCACGGAGTGGCCGCGACCGCGGAGCTGCTCATGAGCAGCGTCGCGAGCAGCGGCGCCACGGCCAGCGCGCCGAGCGCTGAGCGCAGCAGTCTCGTGTGACGGTCCCCAAAGCCCATACGCATCGCGCTGAGGAGTGTACGGGAGCGCCAGGCGCTGCGGCTCACGCCGCGCGCAACCTGATCGCGATCCTCGACCGCGCGATGCAGCGCGGGCAGTAGTCGACGATCAGCGAGCTGGACCTCAGCGTCAGGCGCAGCCCGCAGCGGGGGCAGCGCAGTCGCACCGGCACGGCCTGGCCCTCGCGGGTCGATGCCGGCGCCGCGCCCGGCGCGACGGTCGAGCTCTGCCCGCAGCCCACTGGCTTTGCCACCTCGGCACCCGCAAGCGCCCCATCTCCCGATCGCCTGGCCATCACATGCAAGAACCCCTCCTCCGAGGAAAATGGTTGAACCGCGCCGCCGCGCCGGCGCCCGCAGGATCGCGACCCTGTGATCGCGGCAAGTGCCAAGCGGCGCGGCAAGCGCCGGGCGACGGACGCCGGACGCCGGACGCCGGACGCCGAGCACCGATCAGTGCAACGTCTGGATGAGCTCGATCAGCTCCTCGCGCCGGTAGCCTTGGTCGCGTGCGAACTGGATGAGCTCCAGCGCCTTGCCGAGCACCGCGCCACGCTGCGCGCTGCCGGCGACGCGGACGCCGTGGCCGCGGCGGAACTCCAGCAGGCCCTCCTCGCGCAGCTGGCGAAGGGCCCGCAGCACCGTGTTCGTGTTCACGCCGAGCACAGCCGCCATGTCGCGTGCGGGCGGCAGTCGCTCTCCGGGCGCCGCCTCCCCTTCGGCGATCGCACGGCGGATCTCAGCGGCGACCTGATCGTGCAGGAGCATCGGGTCTGAGCGGTCAACTTTGACATCCAACATGGTGATAGTTATAATAGCACCTATGACACCCATTATCGACGCTCTGCGACCCGCTGCGCCCAGGCTGCTACCGCTGCTCAGGGATCCCCGCCCGGCACCCACACGACCGCCGCTGCCCGAGCGGGGCGCGCCGGAGATCGAGCAGGGGGTGATCGAAGAGGCGCGGCGTCGCCAGCGCCGCCGGCGCCTGGGAATCGTGCTCGCCGCCACGCTCGCCGCAGCTCTCGGCGCGGCCGGCCCGCGCATGCTGCCGTCAGGGAGCGCGGGCGCCGGCAGGCCCGGGCCGGGCGGTACGGCAGCGCCCGCCGGCGCGGGGCGCAGCACGAGCGCACGCAGCGCCCGCAACCGCGCAGACGCCGGCGCGGTGCGCATCTTCCCGGCGCTCGGCGCCGGGGAAGTCGGCTGGCGGCTCGAACGCGGCGGCATGGGTGGAACCTGCTGCGGCCTTCTGAGCCGCCAGGCTGAAATACGCGAAGGCAACAGAGATCCGGGCTCGAAAGGGTGGTGGAGCGCAACCGTGCTCGCCGGGCCCTTCGTCGCCTCCGTGGCGGTGGAAGGCGCAAGGCCCGTGCCCACCCGCTCGGGCGGTCTGCCGTACGGGCTGCGGTTCGCGATCATCCGGACGAGGAGCCTGAACGCGAAGCCGGTCGCGCTGAACGCGCGCGGCAGGCGGCTCCCCGCACCCAGCTCACCGGCCCAGCCGAACCGCCGGCACGCCTACGTGCCGGCGCACTGGCGCGCCCCGGCTGCGCCTCCCGCCTCACCCTGCGAGATCACCGCGGCGCACGTGTCGGGGCTCACCGCGCTGGAAGGCGCCCTCGTCACTGACGTGCACAGCTTCCCCAGCCCGGAAAGCCCGGCCTTCCAGTCATGTGCCAGCACCGTCTACCGCCTGGACGGACAGCCGTTTCAAAGCTCGATCCTACTGGACGCCGAACATCCAGGCCACCGGCCCGCACCGCTGCCCGGCATGATCTCGGCGCCGGGCAACGCTCATGTCTTCCAGGCTCCCGGCGGCCTCCGAGCGCTCAACCCGGCCTACCCGGCGATGAGCTACCAGGGCCAGCTCTACCTGGCCGCGCGGCGGATCCCGCACGGCTGGCTGGTGGTGGCCGGCGGCAGGCAGCTCGCGCCACGGCTGCGCCTGCTGGCCGACCTGCAGGCGAGCATCCACCTCAGCCACTCACCCGGATCATGAGCTCTTCGTGCTGATCTCGGGCACCCCGACGCTGTGCCGCGGACAGGATGAGGAGTCGCAGCTCACCTCCGGAGCTGTGATCGCGTTTCCCGCCGGTCGCGCCGGCATCCACCAGATAGTCGACCGCTCCCCGCACGCGGCGCGAGTGCTCATCTGCGCAACGAACCAGGTGCCCGAGGCCGCCGAGCAGCCGGAGAGCGCAACGCTGGCCGTGTCACAGCTAACCTGCACGCATGGTCGGCAGTGACCACGGAAAGCCGGGGCGGGGCTCCCGCCTCGCGCTGGGCGCAGAGGTAGTTGTCGCTACCGCAGCCAATCAAGCCGAGGCCGACATGATTTGCGCCCGCTTGGCCGACGCCGGGATAGCCGCCGAAGCACGGCGGAGCATCGGCGGACCCGGATGGGGTCCAGCCGGTGCGCGGTACGTTTATGTCGAGCCCCACGCCGCCGCCCGGGCAAAGGAGATCCTCAACGCCTCAGAGGGGTTCAGCGACGACGAGCTGGCGCAGCTCAGCGAAGAGTCCGCCGCGGAGTCCACGGCCCGACTCGCGGCGCGCGAAGCGGCCGAGAGGCCCGAGATGCCACCGACCAGCAGGCGCGGGGTATGGGCGCGAGCCCTGCAGCGAATACGCGGTCGCTGAGCATGCCGCCAAGCGCGACGCGCTCGCCTGGTCGAGCCGAATCGGCCGCCTCAACCCGCCCTGCCGGCCACTCGACGGGCCGAATCGCGCGCCTCGACCATTCCTGCCGGCCACTCGACGCGCCGAGCAGCGCCATGAGCTCTCGCGACGCGCCTGCCTGCGCAGGATGACGGCAAGCGGGCCCGGCTCCTACCGCGGCGGGACCTGGTTGTTGACCTGCGTGCCGTGGTAGAGGCGGTCCTGGTCCCTGCAGGCACCCTGGAAG
>DAHVAB010000273.1 GCA_027314825.1 Solirubrobacterales bacterium | reverse complement strand
GCCGATGGGGAGAGCACTGTGGTCGCCTCCCGTCGGGGTCGCACGCGCGACGCGCAGCCTGCCGATGGGGAGAGCACTGTGGTCGCCTCCCGTCGGGGTCGCACGCGCGACGCGCAGCCTGCCGATGGGGAGAGCACCGCCGTCATCTCCCGCCGCGCCCGGACGCCCGCGAATGATCCGCTGGAGCAGCTGGCGCAGCGGCTGCCGATCTGAGCCGCGTCGGCGCGCCGGCTGCCGCCTCAGCCGGTCTGAGTCGCGTTGACGCGCCGGCCGCCGCCTCAGCCGATCAGGTGGGAGGCGACCCTCGCCAGCGAGTCGATGTCCTGCACGTCTTCGGCCAGCTGCGGGATCAGCGTCGGCTGCTGGTCGCCGACAGCGCCTGCCAGGTGCGCGATGCTCTCGGCGTCGCGGCGGACGAGCACGTCGAAGTCGGCGAGGTTCTCCGCGACCCGGGTGGCCAGCCGCTGCCCCAGCTGCGGCGCGAGCAGCGCCTCCACCTCCTGCGGACTGTGGCCGCCCAGGCCGTCGAGGTGAACCCGGTTGACGATCAGCCCTCCGAACGGCATCCCCTCCTGCTCCAGGTGCGCACGCAGCGAGATCGCCTCCTTCGCGGGATCGCGCTCCGGCGAGCTGATCAGCAGGAAGCTCGTCGTCTGCGGATCGCGCAGCAGCCCGCTCACGCCTCGTGCCCGCTCGGAGAGCCCCTCCACGGTGCCGGCCAGCGATCGGAAGAATGCGGTCAGGTCGCCGAGCAGGTCGACGCCGGCGGCGCGGGCGAAGATCTGGAAGATCAGGAACGTGGGCCGGCC
This sequence comes from Solirubrobacterales bacterium, assembly GCA_027314825.1. GTDB lineage: Bacteria > Actinomycetota > Thermoleophilia > Solirubrobacterales > Solirubrobacteraceae > Palsa-744. Next base: position 2,683 of record DAHVAB010000273.1, on the reverse strand, counting down.
GATCAGCCTCGCGGCGATGCCACTCGAGCCGAGGAAGATCGAAAGCGCCCTGCCGCCCAGGAACCGCTCCAGCCTCCGCGGTGCATCCAGGAAGTCGAGGGCGTTGCGCGACGGCGGCGTGTCGAGCACGATCGTGTCGAAGCCGCCCTCATGGTGCAGCTCGTACAGCTTCGCCACGGCGGAGAGCTCCTGAGAGCCCGCGACCGCGGAGGAGAGGTCGCGGTAGATGCGGTTGCCCAGGATCTCCTCCCTGCTGCGGGAGTCGGGCGCCAGGCGGCCGATCAGCCGGTCGAGCGTGCTCTTGGCGTCGAGCGTCATCGCCCACAGCTCGCCGCGCACCTGCAGACCCTCCGCGCTCAGCCGCCGCTCGTCGATCCGGTGCGGCTCGTCGCCCAGCTCCTCCAGGCCGAGCGCGGTGGCCAGCCGCTTGGCCGGGTCGATCGTCACGACCGCCACACGCCTGCCGGAAACGGCCAGCCCGAGGGCCAGCGCCGCGGAGACGGTCGTCTTGCCGACCCCTCCCGGGCCGGCGCACACGTAGATCCGCGGGTGCTCCCCGCCAGCGCCAATCTTTCCGTCCGGCATCTGCTGGATCGTACGTCCTGGAAGCGATCTGGCCCGCGGAGCCCGATCGGGACAATCGCGGGGTTAGAAGGAATCCCGCAGCGGGCTGCGAATTAGGCGGCGACGGCTGTCCAACATCGAGCAGGAGCCTCCTCCGTGCAAGGCAAGGCCAAGGTCATCGCGTTCGCCAACCAGAAGGGCGGGGTGGCAAAGACGACAACGACGCTCAACCTCGCAGCCGCATTCGCCGAGGAGGGGCACCGGGTGCTGTGCGTGGACATGGACCCGCAGGGCAACCTCACCATGTCCCAGGGGATCGACCCGGACACGCTGGAGCGCTCGATGTACGACGTGCTCGTGCACAAACTGTCGATGCGCGAGGTGATCCGCAAACGCGAGATAGACGTCGCCTGCGCGTCGATCGACCTGGCCGGCGCGGAGATCGCGATGTCGACCATGATCGGCAGGGAGCGCGCGCTGGAGAAGTCATTTCAGCCGATCATGGAGGACTACGACTTCATCTGCATCGACACTCCGCCGAGCCTCGGCCTGCTGACGATCAATGCGCTCACGGCGGCCGACAAGGTGATCGTCCCCGTCCAGTGCGAGTATCTGTCGATGCGCGGTCTGATCCAGCTGCAGAACACGCTCGCCATGATCCGGGAGAACCTGAACCCGGACGTGGAGATCGAGGGTATCCTGCCCACCTTGGTCGACTCTCGCACGATCCACGCCAAGGAGGCGATCGAGATCCTGGAGGAGAACTTCGGCGACCGGGTCTTCGCCTCGCGCATCCGCAAGACGGTGCGGTTCGCCGAGGCTCCCGTCAAGGGCATGTCCGTGCTGAAGTACGAGCCAGACGGGGTCGCCGCCCAGTCATACCGCCAGCTTGCACAGGAGGTTCTCTCCCATGGCCAACCCCAATAGGCGCGCGAGCATGCGCGAAGGGCCGCGCGCGGCCCTCGTCCGGCGCACCGAGGAAGAGCAGGGATCCGAGGCGCCGTCCGAGCCTGCGCGCCCGGCGCGTCCGGACGCCGCCGAGGCGGCGCCCCAGGGCGCGGCGGGCTCCACGGGCTCGACACCGGCGGCGGGCGGAGCGCCCGCCACCGGCTCGACACCGCCGGCGGGCGCGGCCCCCCCCGCCGGATCGAGCGCACCCGCGGGCGGAGCGCCCTCCACCGGCTCGACACCGCCGGCGGGCGGAGCGCCCTCCACCGGTTCGAGCGCGCCCGCGAGCGGCGCGCCCTCCGCTGGCTCGACAGCCCCCGCGAGCGCGGCGGCCCCCGCCGGCTCGAGCGCGCCCGCCGCGTCACCTGCGGCCGGAGCGCCGCCCATGAGCGCCGCCGCGCGCTCGGCGCCGGCCGCGCCGTCGCGGGCGACCACACCGAAGGGCCGGCCCGCCGAAAGCGGCGAGGCTCGCGGCGAGACTGTGAGGGGCCGGCTCGGCGGTGCGCCGCCCGACCTGGCGCCGGATGCGGGAGAAGGCGCCCGCCGCAGCGCGCCGCATCCCTCGCTGCAGAGCCCGCCGGCGACACCCGCTCGGGAGGCCGAGCCGGAGCCGGGGCCGGAGCGTCCGCCCAGCCCGAAGGAGCGGCTGCTGCACGCCTTCTCCTCGGAGATCCCGGCGAACATGATGGACACCTCGCGCCGGCGCCGCGAGCCGGCACCGATCAGTCGCGCCCAGGACTACGGCCAGCAGATGCCTGGCGCCGGCACCGCCGGACACCCGGTGATCCGGGTGGTCGGAGTGGGAGGGGCCGGCACCAACGCGGTCAACCGGATGGTGGAGGCCGAGGTCGAGGGCGTCGAATTCGTCGCGGTGAACACCGACCTGCAATCGCTGCAGCAGTCGAGCGCCGATGTCGCCGTGCACATAGGCGTGGAGCTCACCCGCGGACTCGGCTCCGGCTCGGACGCCAATGTGGGCAGGCAGGCGGCGATGGAAGACTACGATCACGTCAAGTCGCTGCTGAAGGGCTCGGACATGATCTTCATCGCCGCCGGCGCCGGCGGCGGCACCGGCACGGGCGCCGCGCCCGTCGTCGCCCGGATCGCGCGCGAGGTCGGCGCGCTGACTGTCGCGATCGTCACGCGTCCCTTCGGCTTCGAGGGCTCCAAG
>DAHVAB010000272.1 GCA_027314825.1 Solirubrobacterales bacterium | reverse complement strand
CCGGCGAGGGCGGCCAGCTGCCGGGGCACAAGGTGGATTCCTACATCGGCTCGATCCGGCACACCACGCCCGGCGTCGGCCTCATCTCCCCGCCGCCGCATCACGACATCTACTCGATCGAGGATCTAAAGCAGCTGATCTACGACCTGCGCTGCGGCAATCCGGACGCCGAGGTCTCGGTGAAGCTGGTCTCCGAGGTTGGCGTGGGCACCGTCGCCGCCGGCGTCTCGAAGGCGAACGCCGACCGGGTCCTGATCGCCGGGTACGACGGCGGCACCGGCGCGTCGCCGCTCTCCTCGATCCAGTCGGCCGGCGTGCCGTGGGAGATCGGGCTCGCGGAGACCCAGCAGACGCTTCTGCTCAACGACCTGCGCTCGCGGATCGTCGTGCAGACCGACGGCCAGCTGAAGACCGGCCGGGACGTCGTGATCGCGGCGATGCTCGGCGCCGACGAGATGGGCTTCTCCACCGCGCCGCTGATCGCGACCGGCTGCATCATGATGCGGGCCTGTCATCTGAATACGTGCCCGGTCGGGATCGCCACCCAGGACCCGGAGCTCAGAAAGCGTTTCAAGGGCACCCCGGAGCACGTCGTCAACTTCTTCTTCTTCGTCGCCGAGGAGGTGCGCGAGATCCTCGCCTCGCTGGGCCTGCGAACGCTGGATGAGGCGACCGGCCGCGTCGACCTGCTGGAGCGCCGCGCCGCGATCGAGCACTGGAAGGCGGCCGGCGTCGACCTCACCCACGTTCTGACCCATATCGAGCTACCCGAGGGCACCGCCCGCCGGCGGGTGCAGGCTCCTCCCGCCGTGCTGGAGGATGCGCTCGACTGGGAGCTCGTGCGGCGCTGCGAGCCGGCGATCGAGCGGGGAGAGCCGGTCAGCCTGCAGGTGCCTGTCCGCAACGTCAACCGCTGTGTCGGCGGGATCCTCTCAGCTTACATCGCGCGCCGTCACGGGGCTCAGGGGCTGGCGCCCGACTCGATCGTGGTCGAGATGGAAGGCTCCGCCGGCCAGAGCTTCGGCGGCTGGCTGGCGCCGGGCGTGACGTTCATGCTCTCCGGCGACGCGAACGACTATGTCGGCAAGGGGCTCTCCGGCGGCGTGCTGGTGGTTCGTCCGCGGCCGGGGATGGCCGACGACTTCGTCGCCGAGGACAATGTGATCATCGGGAACACCGTCCTCTACGGCGCCACCTCCGGCCGGGCGTTCTTCCGCGGCCTTGCCGGGGAGCGGTTCGCCGTGCGCAACTCTGGCGCCGCCGCCGTCGTGGAGGGTCTGGGCGATCATGGCTGCGAGTACATGACGGGAGGTCGCGTGGTGGTGATCGGGCCGACCGGCCGCAACTTCGCAGCCGGGATGAGCGGCGGGGTGGCCTACGTGCTTGACGAGCAGGGCACCTTCAAGGATCGCTGCAACCCTGGCATGGTCGATCTCGAAGCGCCTTCCGCGGCGGACGCGCTGGAGCTGCGCGAGCTGATCGAGGAGCACCTGCGGCGCACCGACTCCGCGGTCGCGGCGAGGATCCTCGGCGACTGGGATGCGCTGCTCGCGGAGGGGGCCTTCGTGAAGGTGATGCCCCGCGACTACAAGCGCGTGCTCAACGAGATGGCCGAGGCGCGGCACGCGGCTGGCGGCGGCGGCTCCGCGCAGGCGCACGCCGCTGAGAACGGGGGGGCGGCCGCGGAGCGCCTCGACGTGGTGGGCGCGGGCCCGCACTGCGCCGCGGAGCCGGAGCAGGGGAGGCTCTGATGGGCAAGCTCGGCGGCTTTCTGAGCATCGAGCGCAGCGGTATCGCCTACCGCGATCCGACCGGGCGCAGCCACGACTACAGGGAGTTCCTGGCCCCGCGCCCGGAGGCGGAGCTGCGCGATCAGGGCGCGCGCTGCATGGATTGCGGCGTACCGTTCTGTCATAACGGCTGCCCGCTCGGTAACCTCATCCCCGACTGGAACGATCTCGTCTACCGGGGACGGTGGCAGGAGGCGGCCGCGCAGCTGCACGCGACCAACAACTTTCCCGACTTCACCGGCAGGCTCTGCCCGGCGCCCTGCGAAGCGGCATGCGTGCTGGAGATCAGGGAGGGCGAGGCGGTGAGCATCAAGCAGATCGAGCTCGCGATCATCGACAGGGCCTTCGAGGAGGGCTGGGTGAGGCCCGCGCCGCCACGGCGCGAGACGGGCCGCACGGTGGCGGTCGTCGGCTCGGGCCCGGCCGGCATGGCCGCCGCACAGCAGCTGCGCAGGGCCGGCCATGCCGTCACCCTGCTGGAGCGCGACGAGGCCGCCGGTGGTCTGGTCCGCTTCGGCGTGCCGGACTTCAAGATCGAGAAGCGGATCGTGGAGCGGCGCGTTCGCCAGCTGATCGACGAGGGGGTGCAGCTGCGTCTGGGGGTGGATGTCGGCCGGGATCTCGATGTGAGGGAGCTGCGGGAGCGCTTCGACGCGGTGGTGATCGCCACCGGCTCGCGCGTGCCTCGCGATCTGCCGGTGCCCGGACGCGAGCTGCCGGGCGTGCATTTCGCGATGGATTACCTCTATCAGCGCAACCGGTGGGTGGCGCGGCAGGCTGGTGTCGAGGCGCGGCAGGTAGGCGTGGAAGCGCTGCAGCCGGTTGTGGAGCCGGCGCCGGGCGAGGGTATATATGCCGCCGGCAAGGATGTGATCGTGATCGGAGGCGGGGACACCGGCGCCGACTGTGTCGGCAACGCGCTGCGGGAGGGCGCGCGCTCCATCCTGCAGCTGGAGCTGCTGCCGAGGCCGCCGGCCAGCCGTCCCGACGAGCTCACCCCGTGGCCGGAGTGGCCGCTGAAGTACAGGCTCAGCTACGCGATGGAGGAGGCGCTGAGCGCCGGGCTCGGCGAGCAGGTGTATTCCGCGAGCACATCCAGCTTGACGGCCGGAGCCGATGGTGCTCTCACCGCGCTGCGGATAGCGCAGGCCGAGCCGCAGCCGCCGTTCGCGCCGGTGCCCGGGACCGAGCGCGAGATTCCCGCGCAGCTGGTCCTGCTCGCGATGGGCTTTCTCGGTCCGGAGCAGGATCTGCTCGACAAGCTCGGAGTGGAGCGCGACGGGCGCAGCAACGTGAGGACGGCCAAGCCGTATGAGACCTCGCTGCCCGGGGTTTTTGCCGCGGGCGACGCCCGCCGGGGACAGTCTCTGATCGTCTGGGCGATCAACGAGGGGCGCCAGTGCGCGCGGATGGTCGACAGGTACTTGACGGCCCTCGGGGGCGAAGATGGTGACCGGGTCGCCTTGAGCGCGCGAGACGAGGGCATCGCCGGCCACGCCGACGCGGACAGCGGCCCGGAGGGGCCGCCGCAGCACGTCGGGCCGGGCATCAAGGCCGAGTAGTGGCGAGCTCCGCCTACGTCTATGAGGCGGTGCGAACGCCGTTCGGCCGCTACGGCGGCGCGCTGGCCGGCGTGCGTCCGGACGACCTGGCGGCCGCCGCGCTGAGCGCGCTCTTGGCACGCAGGCCGGATCTCGACCCGCAGGCGATCGAC
>DAHVAB010000271.1 GCA_027314825.1 Solirubrobacterales bacterium | reverse complement strand
TGGCGCCACCCGGCGGCTCGCCGAGCGGCTGGTGGACGCCGGCGCGCGCGGGGGGCCCGGAGGGCAGCAGCTGTGAGGGGTGCCCGCTCGGGCGCCGGGCGCCCGGCACGGTCGCGGCGCCCGCATGGCGGGGGCGCCCTGACACGGCCGCCCGCATGAACGGACCCGTCGTCAAGCTGCTGGTGGAGGACGGGGAGCTGGGCGAGGATCTCGACCAGGCCGGGCTCGCCCTCGCCACCGAGCGCGCATGGGCGGCGAGCATCACGCTGCCGCGAGGCGCCTGGGAGCCGGGGCCGTGGCCGGCGTCGGCCGGAGGCGACGTCGGGCTGCTGGTGCTGGAGGGGCTGCTGCTGCGCCGGGTGGGCGTCGATGACAGGTTCGGCGCCGAGCTGCTCGGCGCGGGCGACCTGCTGCGGCCGTGGCAGCGTGAGGACGCGGTCACCTCCGTGCCGCGCTCCTCCGGCTGGCAGGTGCTCCAGGAGTGCAGGATCGCGTTGCTGGACGTCGAGTTCAGCAGGCGGATAGCGGCCTTCCCGGAGATCCACGGCCGCCTGACAGGACGAGCGCTCAGGCGCGCCAGGCACCTGGTCGTCAACATCGCGATCGTGCACCAGCCGAAGGTGGAGACGCGCCTGCACATGCTGCTCTGGCACTTCGCCGACCGTTGGGGGACGGTGCGCAGGGACGGCGTGCTCGTGCCCGTCCATCTCACCCATGCGATGCTGGCGGAGCTGCTGGCCGCGCGGCGTCCCACCGTCAGCGGCGCGGTCGGCTCGCTGGAGCGATCGGGCGTGCTCGCGCGCCGGCCCGAGGGATGGCTGCTGCTCGGCTCCCCGCCGGGCGAGCTGGCCGCGCTCATGCCCCAGCGCTCGCCGCGGCGGCGGCCTTGAGCCGGGCGCCGGCCGCTCCGGTGTCCGCGTCGGAGGCGATGCCCGCCGCGCTGGCGGCGGCGCCACACTTGGTGCTCAGATACGATGGCCCGCCTGGGCCGGCGGGCGGGCCGACCCTGCTCGAAGGCAGCCCCAGGCCGCCGTGCGCGGCGTCGCACGCGGCCAAGAACAGGAGGTCGCGTTGAGTCGTGTCGATGTCTCGCAGCTGAGCGAGCACGTGGGAGAGCAGGTCACCCTGCGTGGCTGGGTGCATTCCGTGCGCGACCAGAAGCGGGTCCAGTTCGTGATCCTCAGGGACCGCACCGGGATGGCACAGGTCGTGCTGGAGAAGCCGGAGCAGCCGACGCAGCTCAATGCCGCGGTCTCGGCGCTGAGCACCGAGTCGGCGGTCACCCTGACTGGCGAGGCGGTGGCAGACGAGCGGGTGCGACTCGGCGGCGTGGAGGTGCGCCTCCAGAGCATCGAGGTCGAGTCACCGGCGCAACCGGAGCTGCCGGTCGCGGAGGACTCCTCGCTGGAGAAGCGGATGGACTGGCGCTACCTGGATCTGAGGCGCCCCGACCGCCGGCTGATCTTCGAAGTGCAGACCGCGGTCGAGCATGCGATGCGCGAGCACTGGCGGCGGGAGTCCTTCATCGAGATCCACACGCCGAAGCTGATGGGCTCGGCCAGCGAGTCCGGCGCGGAGCTCTTCAAGGTGGAGTACTTCGATACGACCGCGTACCTAGCTCAGTCGCCGCAGTTCTACAAGCAGATGGCGATGGCCGCCGGGTTCGAAGCGGTGTTCGAGATCGCCCCGGTCTTCAGGGCGAACCCGTCGTTCACCTCCCGGCACGACACCGAGTTCACGAGCGTCGATGTGGAGATCGCCTGGATCGACTCCCACGAGGACGTGATGGCCTTCGAGGAGCGGTGGCTGGCGGCCGTCTTCGAGGCGGTGGCGCGCGACTACGGCGAGCAGATCAGGGAGACCTTCGGCGCCGAGGTGGTGGTGCCGACCCTGCCCTTCCCGCGCCTGAGCATGGAGGAGGCCAAGGAGATGCTGCGCGCGGGCGGACATGAGCCGCCGGGGCCCGGCGAGGATCTCGACCCGCCGAGCGAGCGGGCGCTGGCCGAGATCGTGCAGCGCGAGCGCGGGCACGAGTTCGTCTTCGTGACCGACTACCCGGTGCAGGTGCGGCCCTTCTACCACATGCGCTACGCGGAGAGGCCCGAGCTGACCAAGAGCTTCGACCTGCTCTGGCGGGGCATCGAGATCACGACCGGCGCTCAGCGCGAGCATCGCCATGAGCAGCTGCTCGCCCAGGCGCGCGAGAAGGGCGTGGAGACGGGCCCGATCGACTACTACCTCGACTTCTTCCGTAACGGGGCGCCGCCGCACGGCGGGTTCGGCTTCGGGCTGACGCGGCTGCTGATGCGGATGCTCGCCCAGGAGAACGTGCGCGAGGTGACCTTTCTCTACCGGGGGCCGAACAGGCTCAGTCCCTGAAGCCGGCCGCTGGCTGCCGGCTGCCGCCGATCGTGGGCTGCCGGCTGCCGCCGATCGTGGGCTGCCGGCTGCCGCCGGCCGCTGGCTGCCGCAAACGGTCGCATGCCGCTGCAGGCGGGAGGAAGGCGCGGGCGACGCCGCCCGCGCCATCCGCGCCCGCGAAAGCACGCAAATAGCGGAGGTAGGGCCGGCCCGGCGCAGCCACCCCGCTGCCTGGTTCTATCTTGTGGGCCGATGGCGAAGGACACCGAGAAGCTGATCAGGCAGCTGTCGCTGATCTCCTACCTGATGGCCGAGCGGCGACCTGTCACCGCGCTGGAGATCAGACGGGACGTCGAGGGCTACAGCGGGATGAACGAGGACGCTTTCGCGCGCCGGTTCTACGCCGATCGCTCGGAGCTGGACGCGCTGAACATCCGGCTGACGGTGGACCGTCCCGCCGATGGTGCAGCCGAGCAGGAGAACTACTCGCTGCGGCCGGAGAACTTCCACCTGCCGCCGATCGAGTTCACCGACACCGAGCTGGCCGCGCTGCAGACGGCCCTGCACCTGCTGGACGGCGAGTTCGCCTATGCCGAGCCGCTGCGGCTCGCGCTGCAGCAGATCACCTGGGGGCGTCCCTCGCCGCTGCGCTCGCCGGTGCAGCGCTCGGTGGCGCTCGCGATCACCGCCTCGGCTGGCGGCCACGAGCTCTCTGGCCGGCTCGCGAAGATCGAGACCGCGATCTTCAGGAGCAAGACGGTCAGCTTCGCGTATTACACGATGGAGCGCGACGAGGTGAGCACCAGGCGCGTGGATCCGTATCACCTGCTCTATCAGGGCGGCGAGTTCTACCTGCTCGGCCACTCTCACGAGCGCGAGGCGATCAGGGTCTTCCGGCTCTCGCGGATCCAGGGCAAGGTCTCCTACGCGACCAAGTCCGAGCACGACTTCAAGCGGCCCGTCGGCTTCGACCCGCGCGCCTTCGCCGACCGGGCGGAGTGGCAGCTGGGCGCCGAGCGGGGGATCGCGGAGATCCTCGTCCGCGAGCAGATCGCCTGGCAGATAGAGCGTCACTTCGGACGCTACGGGCAGATCCGCCCCGTCCGGGCCGAGGCCTGGGCCGGCGACGAGGCCGGGGCCGGCGACGCGGGCGGCCCCATGGCCG
>DAHVAB010000270.1 GCA_027314825.1 Solirubrobacterales bacterium | reverse complement strand
GCGGAGCTCTTCGCGCGCGAGGCGGCGATCGCTGCGCCGGCATGGGTGGATGAGCCGAGCCGCTTCCTGGAGTCGTGGTGGTTTCCCTCCGGCAATCCGGCATTCGATGCGTACACGCTCGCCCACACCCCGGCCGTGTTCGCCAGGCACGGCGTGTTCATCGCTCGCGAGGTGTTTGACCGTGTCTGAGCGGCGCGGTCGCACCGGATTCGGCCGCGCGGAGATCCTGCGGGCGCTGGAGGCCCTGGGCGCAGAGCTCACCGATCGGGGGGTGCGTGGCGAGATCTTCATAGTCGGCGGCGCCGCGATGGCCCTCGCCTACTCCACCCGGCGGGTGACGCGGGACATCGACGCGGTGTTCGAGCCCAAGAGCGCGATCTATGATGCCGCCGCGACCGTGGCCGAGCGGCTCGCGCTGCCCGAGGACTGGCTGAACGACGCGGTGAAGGCTTTCATGCCCGGCCGCGACGAGCACGCACGAGCGCTGCCGGAGATAGCCGGCGTCGAGATCACGACCGCTTCCGCCGAGTACCTGTTGGCGATGAAGCTGATGGCGATGCGATTCGGCGAGGATGACGAGGACATCGAAGTGCTGCTGGCAGAGTGCGAGATCGACTCGCCCGAGCAGGCGCTCGCGCTGCTGCAGCGGCTCTACCCGAGGCGCGATCCCCCGCTGAAGACGAAGCTGTTCCTGGAAGAGCTGCTCGCCGCCGGCGATTCATAGCCCGCCCGCCAGGGGATTGGCGTCCGGTTCTCAAAGCCGACCGCCTGCGGTGTGGCGATCGTGGCCGCGCGAGCAGTTCGGCCCAGGGGTCCGCGGCCGACCCTCTCAGTCCCCTGACGGCTGCACGCGACCCCGGCGTACTACGCCGCCGGCAGAGGCTCCAGGCCGAGCACCGCGCGGGTCTCCTCGGTGGTGTTGGTGAGCGGGAACGGCTCGCCGGGGACGGGCAGGCCGAGCCGCTCGCAGATCGGCTGCCAGCCGTCGCCGGGGCTCCATTCCAGCAGCCGCTCGGCGGGGATCGCCGCCCGCACGCGAGCGTTGTGGGCCTCGAAGGCGGCAATCATCGCCGCCGGGTTGCCGAGATCGTCTGAGAAGCGATCCCGGAACATCTTGCCGAGCGTCTGCGCCCAGGCCTCCATCCCGGGCGGCGGCGTCCGGGAGACGTTGAAGATCGTGTTCGAAGCGCTGCGATACCAATCCTCCGGGTCGCGCGTCGAGAGCAGCACGAGCGCATCCGGGTTGGCGGCGGATATCTCGGGCCAGAAGGATGCTCCCGGCCAGTCGACCTGCGCCACGTAGCCGTCGAGCAGCTGCTGCCAGTCGACCGGACGACCCTCGATCGCGTCGGTCCACCCGGGGACCTGTGCGGCCGGGTCGGACATGATCTCGAACATGTGGTGGCAGCGGCCGCCGAGCAGCCGCTCCAGGGCCACCTTCAAAGACGCGGTGCCTGTCCGTCCGACCCCGGCGCCAACAACCTGCAGGGGCATCTGCCCTCCTCTGTCTGCCCGGCTCCGCGCGGCGTGCCGGGACCACACCGATCCGAGCATCATCGCATGGCATGCAAGCCCCATCCGTGTCTTGGGTCCCGCGAGCCCGAGCCCGAGCCCGAGCCCGGCCGCGTGGCTCAGCTGAGCATCGGCGCGCGCGAGAAGTCCCAGGAGCGGATGCGCGTGGGGCGGATCTTCACCACGATCCTGTCCTCATTGTCCGCCAGCGCGCGGCTGCCGGTGGCGCCTGCGAGCCCGGCCATCACCTCCTCGCTGGAGCCGGCGCCCACGCCGTCGCGCTCGGAGAGCCCGTAACGGGAGACGAGCCCCCAGAGCAGGGTCTGCGCCGGCTGCTCTCCCTTCCAGGGACCACCCTCGACACTGACCGTCTCTCCGGGAGCGACGTCGACGATCTCCACGTCGCCGACGATCGAGACCGCGAGAGCGCTGTTGGTGGCCATGCCCATGAGCGGCCTCTGGTCGAAGTCGATCACCACCGCACAGCGCGGATCGCGCATCAGGTTGCGCCCCGGCACCCGGTGACGGGTCAGGCTCAGGTACATGCAGTGCCCGTCCCAGTAGTAGTAGCAGGGCGTCACGTGTGGATAGCCGTCCGCGCCGTTGGTCGCCAGCCGTGCCACCCAACGGCCGGCGAGGAACCTGTCGAGCTCCTGCCGGGAGAGCTCGAGGTCCGCATGCCATGCGAGCGCTCCCCCCTCCCCCTGCCGATCGTCCTCGCTTCGAGCCTGCATCCCAGAGCCTCCAGCCGTAGTGTGCCTGACGGGAAGATACACCGGCATGCCCGATTGCCGTGGATGGGGCGCCGTGCTCCTCGCGCCGTGCTCCTCGCGCCGTGCTCCTCGCGCCGTGCTCCTCGCGCCGTGCTCCTCGCGCCCTGCATCCGGTCCAGCGCCCGCGCGACCGGTATGCGGATGTGAGGTCGAACGCAGGCGAGCGCCGCCACGACCCTTCCGGCCCCATGTGAAGGGCGATGTTCTTGACGGGTTGCCGGTCGCGAGCAACCTGTAGCGTTAGACGCTGCTCTCCCCGACCATGTGAGGCCGATCGTGTCTGAGGTGAACCGTCGCTGGCTGCTCCGGGAGCGTCCCAAGGGGCGCATCGGACAGAGTACGTTCGAGCTCGTCGAGCAGGCGGCTCCGGAGATCGGGGACGGTGAGGCGCTCGTGCGCACCCGCTGGATCTCCGTGGACCCGACCAACCGTACCTGGATCGGCGAGACGCCGACCTACCTTCCGCCGGTCGCGATCGGCGAGGTCATGCGGGCAGGCGGCCTCGGCGAGGTCGTCGAATCCAACTCGCCCGACTATCAGGTCGGCCAGCTGGTGCAGGGACTGACCGGCTGGCAGGATTACACGGTCGCCTCGGCGTCCGCCCCGATGATGGTGCTGCCGGAGGTCCCGGGCGCCTCCCCGAGCCTGCTGCTCGGCGCACTCGGGATGACCGGGTTGACAGCCTACGTGGGGATGCTGGAGATCGGCAGGCCGCAGCCGGGCGAGACGGTGGTCGTCTCGGCGGCCGCGGGCGCGGTCGGCTCTGTCGCCGGCCAGCTGGCGAAGATCCAGGGGGCGCGCGTGGTCGGCATCGCCGGCGGCCCGGAGAAGTGTGCGCTGCTGACCGGTGAGCTCGGCTTCGACGCGGCGGTCGACTACAAGGCGGCCAACTGGCAGGAGCAGCTGAAGGCGGCGACCCCAGACGGGATCGACGTCGACTTCGAGAACGTCGGCGGCGAGATCATGGACGCCGTCTTCGCGCGGCTGAACATCCGCGCACGCGTCGCGCTGTGCGGGTTGATCTCCGGCTACAACGACGACGAGACTGCCGCCTCGCCCGGCGCGCGCAGCTTCGCGCGCCTGCTGATCAACCGCGTGCGCCTGGAGGGGTTCATCGTGCTGGACCACTTCGCTCGCGCGGGCGAGATCGTCCCGCAGCTCGCCGGCTGGATGGCGCAAGGGAAGCTCACGGCGAGGGAGACGATCGTGGACGGCTTCGAGCGGCTGCCCGCCGCGATCAACATGC
>DAHVAB010000026.1:281-13813 GCA_027314825.1 Solirubrobacterales bacterium | reverse complement strand
CCGGTCAGGCTGTGCCGGGGCACCCTGGGCCGCGGGCGGCGGGCCGGTCAGGCTGCGCCGGGGCACCGCGGGCGGCGGGCCGGTCAGGCTGCGCCGGGGCACCGCGGGCGGCGGGCCGGTCAGGCTGTGCTCGGGGGCGCCACGATCGGCGCCGCGACGGCGTGGCGCCTCGCCGCCGAGATCCGCTGCTCGCGCCGGTGCCTGCGCTTCTCGCGATGACGCTTGACCTGGCGCGCGAGCTCGTCGGTGACCATGTTCAGCGAGCGCTGCATGTCCGGCGATGCCTCATGCGCCCGCAGGGTCACTCCCTTGAGATGCAGGGTCGCCTCCGCGACCTCGCTGTCGGCGATCGCCGGGTTGGCCTCGCTGAAGAGCTCCAGCTCCGCGCGGGCCAGCGGCGATATCTGCCGCGCGACCTTCTCCAGGCGGCGCGTCACGCGCCTGCGCATCTCGTCGGTGACCCGGACGTTGCGGCCCTTGATGTCGATCTGCATCGGCGGCCTCCATTCGACGTGATGGATGGACACACCGATGGTAGGCCCGATCGGGGCCGATGTCCAGTGCCGCCGGGCGCCTCGGCCCGCCGGGCCGGGATCAGCCACGCCGGTGCAGACTCTCCGCGATGCCGGCGTGCGCGGCGATGGCGCCGATCAGGATCGCACCAGGCTCCAGCGTCGTGCCGGGGAAGAGGATGCTGGACCGCAGCTGCGCCCCCTCGCCGATCACGCAATCGTCGCCGATCACGACCGGGCCGGTCAGCCTGCAGCCCTCACCGACACGCGCCCCGGGGCCGACCCAGGCCGGGGCGTCGACCTCCACGCTCTCGGGCAGCTCGACCCCGTCGGCGATCAGCACTCCCGGCCGGGCCTCCCGCCCCCGCATCGTCTGCAGGCGCAGCTCGCCGCTCAGCGCGTCGAAGGTCGCCTGGCGCAGCTCGGAGAGCGAGCCGACGTCGTTCCAGTACTCCCCGATCTCGTGGATGTGGAACGGCACGTCCTGCTCCAGCAACGCCGGAAACACGTCCTTGGCCCAGTCGACGAACGGCCGCTGCGGGAAGTAGTCGAAGATCTCCGGCTCGAACATGTAGATCCCGCAGTTGCCGAGATCCGACAGCGCCTCATCGGGCTCCGGCTTCTCTTGAAAGCCGGTGATCCGGCCCTCGCGGTCATGCAGCACGACGCCATACTCGCGGGTGTTGGCCACCTTCTTGACCGCGAGCGTGGCCACCCCTTTCGCCTCTCGGTGGCGGGCGAGCATCGCCTGCAGGTCGATGTCGGTGAGCGCGTCGCCCGATATGACAAGGAAGCTCTCGCCGCCGAAGAACTCTGCACAGCCCCGCACCCCGCCGGCCGTTCCGAGCAGCTCCGGCTCGAAGCGGTAGGAGATCCGCTGCCCGAAGTGCGCCCTGATCGACTCCGGGAAGTAGTGCAGGTTGGCGATCACCTCGGTGAAGCCGTGATGCTCGAGCAGGTCGAGGATGTGCTCCATCACCGGCCTGTCGAGCACGGGCACCATCGGCTTTGAGATCTGGTAGGTGAGCGGCCGCAGGCGGGTGCCGAGGCCGGCCGCTAGAACCATCGCCTTCATCGCGCAGGCAGCCTTGTGGATCGGCGGCGCCGGGCGCGCGGATCGAATCCGCGCATCCGGTGCTCTGCCTGCTCCGCCACCGGGGGCGCCGGCATGATCAGTAGCGGTAGTGGTCGGGCTTGTACGGGCCGTCGACCGGGATGCCCAGGTAGGCGGCCTGATCGTCGGTCAGCCTGGTCAGCTTGACGCCGAGCGCGTCGAGATGCAGGCGGGCGACCTTCTCGTCGAGGTGCTTGGGCAGCACGTGGACATCCAGGCCATAGCCCTCGCCCTTGGCGAACAGCTCGATCTGGGCGATCACCTGGTTGGTGAAAGAGTTGCTCATCACGAAGCTGGGATGGCCGGTCGCGTTGCCGAGGTTCAGCAGGCGCCCCTCGGAGAGCACGATCACGGCGTGGCCGTCCGAGAACACCCACTCGTCGACCTGCGGCTTGACGTTCACCCGCTCGATCCCGGGCGTCGCGGCCAGACCGGCCATGTCGATCTCGTTGTCGAAGTGGCCGATGTTGCCGACGATCGCCTGGTGCTTCATCTGCGCCATGTGCGCGGCGGTGATTATGTCGCGGTCGCCGGTGGCGGTCACGAAGATGTCGGCGCTGCCCACCACTTCGTCGAGCGTCCTGACCTCGTAGCCCTGCATCGCCGCCTGCAGTGCGCAGATCGGGTCGATCTCCGTGATCAGCACGCGGGCGCCCTGCCCGCGCAACGACTCCGCACACCCCTTGCCGACATCTCCGAACCCGCAGACGACCGCGACCTTGCCGCCGATCATCACGTCGGTGGCCCGGTTGATCCCGTCGATCAGCGAGTGCCTGCAGCCGTAGAGGTTGTCGAACTTCGACTTGGTGACCGAGTCGTTGACGTTGATCGCCGGGAACAGAAGCTGGCCGGCATCCTTCATCTGGTAGAGCCGGTGCACTCCGGTCGTCGTCTCCTCCGTGACGCCCTTGATCGCAGCCGCGACCCGGCCCCAGCGGCCGGGGTCCTCGGCCAGCGTGCGTCCCAGCAGGCAGAGCACGACGCCCATCTCCTCGGAGTCGGCGCTCGCGGGATCGGGCACCGCGCCGGCGCGCTCGAACTCGGCACCCTTGTGCACGAGCAGGGTCGCGTCGCCGCCGTCGTCGAGGATCATGTTCGGGCCGCCGCTCTCGCTGCCCGGCCAGCCCAGCGCCCGCTCGGTGCACCACCAGTACTCGGCGAGGCTCTCGCCCTTCCAGGCGAAGACCGGCACGCCGGCCGGCCGCTCGGCGCTGCCCTGCGGCCCCACCACGACGGCCGCCGCCGCATGATCCTGGGTGGAGAAGATGTTGCAGGAGCACCAGCGCACCTGCGCGCCCAGGGCGGTGAGCGTCTCGATCAGCACCGCGGTCTGGATCGTCATGTGCAGCGAGCCGGTGATCCGCGCGCCGCGCAGGGGCTGCGCGTCCGCGAACTCGCGGCGGATGGCCATCAGGCCGGGCATCTCGTGCTCGGCCAGCGTGATCTCCTTGCGGCCGAAATCGGCCAGGGAGAGGTCGGCGACCTTGAAGTCGGCCGCCGCCTCGGCGTCTGCGGCAGCGGCAGATCCGGCGTCCTCGGTTGTAGCTGGGCTCATCGCGGACATGACTGCACCTCCTGTGGTCGAGGTGAGCGCCCTTGCTGCAGAGGAAGACCGAGCGTGGCGGAGTCGCAGTCCGTCGCAGCGCTCCTCGGCCGCTCCAGACGCTATCACAGGCTCCAGGGCGCCTTGCTCAGCGATCGCCGAGCTGCCCTTCAGCCGCTCCAGACGCTATCACAGGGTCCAAGCCGCCTTGCTCAGCGCTCGCCGAGCTCGCCCTTCAGCCGCTCCAGCACCTCGACCGGCCCGGGATCGACCCCGCGCAGCACCGCCATGTAGATCGAGACGAGGTCGCCGAGCAGCACGAGCGAGATCACCCGCTCGATCGTCGTCTGCCCGCGCGTGGACAGCCGCAGGCAGGCCGCCGCGTGCGGCTCGATCAGCCGCTCGGTCAGCTCGATGCGCTCCTTCACGCGAGGGTGGATGTCCGAGTCGTCGAGAAAGACGGCCGAGAAGCGACCGAGCTGCGGCGCGCCCTCCCAGCCGACGATCTCGTTATGGTCGAGCTCGGGCAGCTCGTGAGCGAACGCCGGCTGCTTGGCGTTCTCGTTGATCTGCGTCTTCCAGCGGTAGGCGATCGGCGCGGTCAGCCCCGCCCCCGCGATCACGGGGATCGTCCCGTGCAGGCTGCGGGCGAGCGTCTTGGCCGGCGTGTCCTCGCCCGCGTCGGGGCCCCACTCCTCCACCAGCTGCTCTGTGTGCGCGGCGGCCACGTCGATCTCGGAGGTCAGCCTCGGGCCGGCGCCGCAGAGCGCGGCCACCTCCAGGGCGGCGACCGTCATGTAGGCGACCGCGGCCCGCGGCTGGAAGCCGCCCGGCAGCGGGATCACCGGCACGCCGTCCTGCCTTGCCATCTCCGCCAGCCGCCCGCCGGTCGTGGCCACCACCCGATGCGCCCCGAGCGCCCCGGCCGATTCGTAGCAGGCCAAGGTCTCCTCGGTGTTGCCCGAGTAGCTGGCGCACAGCACCGTCGTCTCCGGGGTCGTCCACGGCGGCAGGCCGTAGGCCCGGGTCACGAAGATCGGGCGGGAGGAGTGGTCGCCGAGCGCTGCGCGAGCCAGCGCGCCGCCGATCGCCGAGCCGCCCATGCCGGCGACCACCAGGCCGGCCGGGGTGTCCCACTCGCCCATGATCGCCGACTCCACCCGCCACAGCGCATCGCGGAGGTGTTCGGGCAGGCTGAGCACATCCTCCAGCTGGCGCGAGGCGTCGATCCGTGCGATCGCCTCGCGTGAGAGTCCCTCGGCAGTCGGTGTGGCAGCGCAGCCGCCTTCGCTCATCGTCATCTCCCGTCGTGGGTGTGGGGATCCTGGCAGGGCTAGAACCTGATCGCGCCGTCGGGGATGCTCACGCCCGGGAAGATCCGCGCGCCTCCGGCGATCACGTTCTCGGCGCCGATCGTGACGCCCTCCCCGAGCACGGCGCCCTCCAATATCTGCGTGCGCTCGCCGATCCGGCATCCCGCGGCGACGATGCAGTCGCGCAGCGTGCAGTCGGCCCCGATCTCCGTGCCGTCCAGCACGACGGCGCGCTCCACGACGGCCCCCTCGCCGAGGCTGACCCCTTCGCCGAGCACGGCCAGCGATCCCGCGTGAGCGCCCTCCGCGACCCGCACCCCGCGCTGCAGCATCGCGGGAGGCACGGCGCGCCCGCGCACCTGCGCGGTCTCGTCGACCACCAGGTAGTCATCGCCCAGCCGCTCCAGCACGGGCGTGCGCACGTTGCCCTCGATGATGTCGAAGGTCGCCTTCAGGTAGCGCTCGGGCGTTCCGATATCCAGCCAGTAGGACTCCGACGGGCACCCGTACAGACCGTCGCCGACCAGCAGCGGCCAGACCTCCCGCTCGATCGAGACCTTGCGCTCGGCCGGCACCAGGTCGAGGATCTCCCTCTCCAGCACGTAGGCGCCGGCGCTGATCAGGTTCGTGTCGATCTGGTCCGGGCTCGGCTTCTCCACGAAGTCGAGCACCCCCCGATCGTCGTCCAGTCGCACGACCCCATATGCGCTCGGGTCGGGCACCGGCACGAGCGCGAGCGTCGCCTTCGCGCCGGTGCGCTCGTGCTGGGCGATCTGCGCGGTCAGGTCGATGTCGGTGAGCACATCGCCGTTGAGCATCAGGAACCGCTCCTCCAGCATCGGCTCCGCATACTTCAGCGCGCCCGCCGTGCCGCGCGGGTCGGGCTCCTCGACGAACCGCAGCCGCAGCCCGTAGCGGGAGCCGTCGCCGAGCACGTTGCGCACGCCGCTCGCCAGAAATCCACACGACATGATCACGTCATCGACCCCGTGCCCGGCCAGCCATTGCAGCATGTAGGCGATGAACGGCCGGTCGACCAGCGGCACGACAGGCTTGGGGACCGTCGAGGTGAGCGGGCGCAGACGGGTGCCCTCCCCGCCGACGAGGATCACCGCCTGCATCAGCCCTGCCCGATCCCTTCGTAGTCGAGCCCTGCCGCCCTGACCTCGTCCGCAGGCAGCGCGTTGCGCCCGTCGATCACGATCCTGCCTCGCATCCTCTCCGCGGCATCGCGCCAGTCTAACCGGACGAGCTCCGGCCACTCGGTCACGAGGACGGCCGCGTCCGCATCCTGCAGCGCCTCATGAGCCGAGCCGGCATACTCGATCTCTCCCATCAGCTTGCGCGCCTCCGCCTCCGCGATCGGGTCGTATGCACAGACCTGCGCCCCCTCGGCGCGCAGGCGCGCCGCCAGCACGAGCGAGGAGGCGCCGCGCATGTCGTCGGTGTTCGGCTTGAACGCCAGGCCGAGCAGCGCGATCCGCATGCCGGCAAGGTCGCCGAGGCGCCGCTGCAGCTTGGAGACGACCCGCCGCTTCTGCAGCTCGTTGACCTCGATCACGGCGGAGAGGAGCTGGAAGTGATAGCCGGAGTTGCCGGCCAGCAGCTTCAACGCGGAGACGTCCTTGGTGAAGCAGCTGCCTCCGTAGCCGATCCCGGCCTGCAGGAACTTCGGCCCGATCCGGCTGTCGAGCCCCATCCCCTCGGCCACCTCCGTGACGTTCGCTCCGACCTCCTCGCAGACGTTCGCGATCTCGTTGATGAAGGAGATCTTCGTCGCCAGGAAGGCGTTGGCCGCCAGCTTGATCATCTCGGCGCTCGCCACGTCGGTGCGCAGCAGCGGCGCTTTCAGCGGCTCATACAGCTGCGCCACGGCGTCGCCGGCCCAGCCGCCAGCCTCGCCGATCACGACCCGGTCCGGATGCATGAAGTCGCAGACCGCCGAGCCCTCCTTCAGGAACTCCGGGCATGAGACGTAGCTGAGCTGGCCCTTGCCCGCCTCGCGCAGCAGCCGCTGGATCGTCGCGCCGGTGCCGCACGGGACCGTCGACTTCATCACCAGCGCGTGATGCTCGGAGGCCGGCATCGCCTCCACCACCTCGTGGACCGCTTTCAGGTCGGCGTCGCCGGAGGCGGTGGGCGGCGTGCCAACCGCCACGAACAGCAGGTTCGCGCACTCCAGCGCGTCCGCCAGGCGCGTGGAGAACCGCATGCGCGAGCGGTGCTCGGCGATCAGCTCGTCGAGCCCCGGCTCGTAGATCGGGATCTGCCCGCCCTGCAGCCGCTCGATCCTGGCCGCGTCGATATCCACGCAACAGACGTCGCTGCCGAGCGCGGCGAAGCCGGCGGCGGTGGTCAGGCCGACGTAGCCGGCGCCGATCACCCCGACCGCCTGCGGCCTCCCGCGCCCCGCGGCGGGGGCAGGCGCAGCCTCAGGCAAGTGGTGGCCCCTCGAGTGCGGGAGCTGTCGCGGTCGACGCGGGCGGCGCCATGAGCGAGAGGCTACTGCCCGACGGCCAGGAACGCTTCGTAGCGCCTGACCTCGCGCAGCGCGGTGGCCCGCTCCTCGCTGCCCTCCTGCGCGCTCTCCGCTGTCGAGCGCGCGGTCGCGAGCTTGCCCTCCAGCTCTGAGCGCTCCAGCTGATCCGGACGCAGCGCCTCCTCGACCAGCAGCAGCGCGCGATTGCCGGCGAACTGCAGGTAGCCCTCCGCCTGCGCAAAGCGCACGATCTCCGACTCGGTGCGGTAGATCCGCAGCTCGCCGGGCGCGAGCGTGGCCAGCACCGGCTCATGGTTGGCCAGCAGGCCGATCGAGCCGAGCATCGTCTTCGTGGAGACCATCTCCACCTCATCGGAGAACGCCTCCCCCTCGGGCGTGAGCACTTCGACGGGGAACTTCTTGTGTGCCATCAGCAGCGCCCCACTGAGCCTGCGCCCGGCCGTTTCATCTCAGAGGTTCGAGGACGCAGATATGCGCAGGTCATCGGGCGTCAGAGACTACGTCGTCGATCGTGCCCTTCAGGAAGAACGCGCGCTCGGGGACCTCGTCGTGCTTGCCCTGCAGGATCTCGTCGAAGCCGCGGATCGTCTCGGCGATCGGCACATACGCTCCGGGGGTGCCGGTGAACTGTTCGGCGACGTGGAACGGCTGCGACAGGAAGCGCTCGATCTTGCGCGCCCGCTGCACGATCAGCTTGTCCTCGTCGGAGAGCTCGTCGATGCCGAGGATCGCGATGATGTCCTGCAGCTCCTTGTAGCGCTGCAGCACCTCCTTGACGCTGTTGGCGACCCGGAAGTGATCATCGCCGAGGATCTCCGCCTTCAGGATCGTCGAGGTCGAGTCGAGCGGATCCACAGCCGGGTAGATCCCCTTCTCCGCGATGCTTCTCGACAGCACGGTCGTCGCGTTCAAGTGCGCGAACACGGAGGCCGGCGCCGGATCGGTCAGATCGTCGGCCGGGACGTAGATCGCCTGCACGGAGGTGACAGACCCCTTCCTGGTGGAGGTGATCCGCTCCTGCAGCTCGCCCATCTCGGATGTCAGCGTCGGCTGGTAGCCCACCTGGGAGGGCATCCGCCCGAGCAGGGCGGAGACCTCGGATCCCGCCTGCACGAAGCGGAAGATGTTGTCGATGAACAGGAGCACGTCCTGGCCCTCCTGGTCACGGAAGTACTCGGCCATCGTCAGCCCGGAGAGCGCGACCCGCATGCGGGCGCCGGGCGGCTCGTTCATCTGGCCGAAGACGAGCATCGTCTTCTCCAGGACGCCCGACTCCTTCATCTCGATCCACAGGTCGTTGCCCTCGCGGGTACGCTCGCCCACCCCGCAGAACGCGGAGAGGCCGCCGTGCTCCTTGGCGAGGTTGTGGATCAGCTCCTGGATGATGACCGTCTTGCCGACGCCGGCGCCGCCGAAGAGGCCGACCTTCCCGCCCTTCGCATACGGGGCGAGCAGGTCGACGACCTTGATCCCCGTCTCGAACATCTCGGTGGTCGGAGTGAGATCCTCGACGCGCGGGGCCTCCTGGTGGATCGCGCGGCGCTGCACCTTCTCAGGCAGCGGCTCGCCCAGGTCGATCGGCTCGCCGAGCAGGTTGAAGATCCGGCCCAAGGTGACCTCGCCGACCGGCACCGTGATCGGGCCGCCCGTATCCACCACCTCGGTGCCCCTGGCCAGGCCGTCGGTGCTGTCCATCGCGACCGCGCGCACCCGGTCGTCGCCGAGATGCTGCTGGACCTCGCAGACGAGCACGTCGCTGCCGGCATCCGCGCTGACGCCCGGCGCCTCCTCAGCGGCCGCTGCAGCAGGCCTCGCGACCGTGATCGCATGGTTGATCTGCGGCAGCTTGTCGGGAAATACCGCCTCGATCACGACGCCCTGGATCTCCTCGATCCGGCCGACGTTGCGCTTGGCGTCACTCTCGCCGTCGGTAGGCGCGCCGGGGCGGCTGGCTGGTGTGGTGGCGATGCTCGCGTCCATTCTGGTTCGTTCTCCTAGGTTCTAGCTAAGTCTGTCGAAGTTCTCTGGTCGTGGCCGGCCCAAAGGTCAGCCGAGGCCCTCGGCACCCGCCACTACCTCCATGATCTCCTGGGTGATCTCCGCCTGGCGGGCGCGATTCATCTGGAGGGTGAGGTCGCCGATCAGCGTCCCCGCGTTCTCGGAAGCGTTTCTCATCGCGGTCATCCGCGCGCCGTGCTCGGAGGCGGTCGACTCCAGCAGGGCGCGAAAGATCGAGAGCTTCACGTAGTCGGGCACGAGCCGCTGCAGCACGGCCTCCGGGTCGGGCTCGTACTCCACCGAGCCGCGCGGGCCGCTGCCGCCTTCCTGCTCCTCCGCCTCCTCCTCGGCCGGGCTCTCCAGCAGCGTCGCCTCGGCGAGCGGCAGCAGCGTCTCGCGGCGCACGACCTGGGACATCGCGGATATGTAGCTGTTGTAGAACACCTCGACCCGGTCGACCTCGCCGTCGACGTAGGCGCTCATCAGCCGCTCGGCGATCCGCCGCGCGTCGGCATACGCCGGCCGGTCGGTGAAGCCGATGAAGCTGGCGGCCGGCTCCATCCCGCGGAAGCTCAGCGAGGATGCGGCCCGGCGCCCGGAGGCGAAGTAGACGAGCTCACGGCCCTGCTCGCGGTGCTCGCGGGCGGCGGCCACACCGGCCCGCACGACGTTCGAGTTGAACGCGCCGGCGAGTCCGCGATCCCCGGCGACCAGCAGCAGGCCGACCGAGCGGGTCTGCTCGTGCTCTTCGAGGATCGGCACGCTCGGCACGTACCCCGCCGCCTTCGCCGCGGTCCTCGTCATCCGCCGGATCGCGCCCGCGTAGGGCCGAAGCGCCTCGATCCGCTGCTCGGCGCGGCGCAGCCGCGCCGCGGCGACCATCTCCATCGCACGGGTGATCTTCTGGATGTTCTTGACCGCGGCGATGCGGTTTCTTACGTCACGCTGAGAGGTGGCCATGAGTCCTTCCGGCTGGGCGGGCTAGGCGGCCCGTGCCGGCTCGCTGTCGGGGTTCGGGGAGGCCTCGTGCTCGCCGACGGCGGCATCGGGCCTTACGAGCGCGCCCTGCCCCGGCGCATCCTGATCGATCGGGTGTCCCTCCTCGTCCAGGTCGAAGCCGAAGTCCTGCGCGAACTGGGTGACCGCGCCGCGCAGCGTCTCCTGGACCTCATCGGACCAGTCGCCGGAGGTGATCTGCTCGCGCAGCTCGCTCTGATCGGCGCGGATCCGGGAGGTCAGCTCCAGCAGGAACTCCGGCACGCGCTCCAGCAGCAGGCGGTCGAGGAAGCCTTCGGTGGCGGCGAAGATCTGCACCACCTGATCGGCGACCGGCATCGGCTCGCGCTCCTTCTGGTTGAGCGTCGCCACCAGCCGCTCCCCGCGGGCGAGCGTGCGCTGGGTCTCAGGATCGAGCTCGGAGCCGAACTGGGCGAAGGCCTCAAGCTCGCGGTACTGGGAGAGCTCGAGCTTCAGGCGGCCGGCGACCTTGCGCATCGGGGTGATCTGGGCGGCCCCGCCGACGCGGGAGACGGAGATGCCGACGTTGATCGCCGGGCGCACGCCCGAGTTGAAGAGGCCCGGCTCCAGGAAGATCTGCCCGTCGGTGATCGAGATCACGTTCGTGGGAATGTAGGCGGAGACGTCGCCGGCCTGGGTCTCGATCACCGGCAGCGCCGTCAGCGAGCCGCCGCCGAGATCGTCGGAGAGCTTCACCGCGCGCTCCAGCAGGCGGGAGTGCAGGTAGAACACGTCGCCCGGGTAGGCCTCACGGCCCGGCGGGCGGCGCAGCAGCAGCGACATCTGCCGGTAGGCGTAGGCGTGCTTGGTCAGATCGTCGTAGATGCAGAGCGCGTGCTTTCCGTCGTAGAGGAAATGCTCGCCCATCGCGGCGCCCGCATACGGAGCCAGGAACTGGATCGGCGCGGCCTCGTTGGCGGCGGCGGCGACGATGATGGTGTTCTGCAGCGCGTCGGCCTGCCTGAGCGTCTCCGCGAGCTGGACGACCGTGGACATCCGCTGCCCGATCGCGACATAGACGCAGATCAGGTCGCGTTCGCGATTGTTGATGATCGCGTCGATCGCGATCGCCGTCTTGCCGGTCTGCCTGTCGCCGATGATCAGCTCTCGCTGGCCGCGGCCGATCGGGATCATCGAGTCGATCGCCTTCAGGCCGGTCAGCATCGGCTCGGTCACCGGCTGGCGCTGCACGACGCCGGGCGCCTTGAACTCGGCCGGGCGCACGCCGCTCGTCGCGATCTCCCCCTTGCCGTCCAGCGGGTTGCCGAGCGGATCGACGATCCGGCCGAGCAGGGCGTCGCCGACCGGGATCTCCAGCAGGCGGCCGGTGCGCTTGACCGTGTCGCCCTCCACGACCTTCTCCCACTCGCCGAACAGCACGGCGCCGACGTTGTCGGACTCGAGGTTGAGCGCCAGGGCGGTGACGTCGTGGGGCAGCTCCAGCATCTCGAAGGACATGCAGTTCTCCAGGCCGTGGATCCGGCAGATGCCGTCCGCGACCGACAGCACGGTGCCCACCTCGGTCAGATCGGCGCTGGCGGCGTCCAACCCTTCGATCCGGCTCTTGAGGATTGAGGTGATCTCGTCTGGCTTGATCTGCATTCTGTTCTGGCTCCTTGACGGGCGGGGTCTACGCCCGCGCTACTTGCTTTCGAAGTTGGTTGAGCTGATTGGCGATCGAGGCGTCCAGCACGCGGTTGCCCACGCGCAGGACGATCCCGCCGACGATGCTCGGGTCCACGCGGCTTGAGAGCTGCACCCTGCGTCCGGTCTGCGCGCCGATCCGCTCGCCGATGCTCTCCACCGTCTCGCGGTCGAGCTCGGTGGCGCTCGTCACCTCGACCGGCAGGAGCTTGCGCTCCTCGTCGTAGAGCTCCTCGTAGCGGGTGCGGATCGCGAAGATCGCCGGGGTGCGGTGGCGCTCGCTCAGCGTCTCCAGGAAGCTCATGAACGTCTCATCGGCCCCCTCGATCGCACGGTGCAGGCCCGCCTTCTTCTCCTCGGTGGAGAAGTAGGGCGAGAACAGGAAGATCGCCAGGTCGCGGCTGTCTGTGAGCGCCTGCGCCAGCTGCGCGAGCTGCTCGCGCACGGCGTCGAGCACGCCGCGGCCGGCCGCGGCTTCGAAGAGCGCCCTCGCATAGACCTCGGCGATCCGCTCCACGCTACGCTCCGTCGCCGCTCAGGGTCGCGAAGTCGAGCTCTGCGAGCGCATCCTCGACCAGGCGCCGCTGATCCTCGGCGGTCAGGGTCTTGCGCGTCACCTTCTCGGTCGCCAGCACGGTCATGTCGGCGACCTCCCGGCGGATCTGATCGATCGATCGGCGGGTCTCCGCCTCGATGTCACGGCGGGTCTGCTCCAGCATCTGCTCACGGCGCTGTTCAGACTCCGCATGCGCCTCGCGCACCTGGCTCTCAGCGGTCTGGCGGGCGCGCTGCACGATCTCCTCCGCCTGCTTGCGCGCCTCGGTCAGGCGCTCGCGGTATTCGGCGAGGACGCTGTCGGCCTGCTCGCGCGTGCGCTCGGCAGCGTCGATCGACTCGGCGATCGCGTCGCGGCGAGCTTCCAGGGCCGCGCGGATCCGGGGGAAGGCGGCCTTGCGGAGGATGAACAGGCAGATCGCGAAGACGACGAGCGTCCAGACCGTGATCCCCACGTTCGGGGTGATCAGCCAGGAGTTGCCGCTCGATGCGAGAGGCACTGTCGTAAGTGCGAGAGGGCCCATCGAATCTAGAGGAAGAAGGCGATGAAGCCGCCGACCAGGCCGTAGAAGAAGGTGGCCTCGGTGAGCGCGAAGCCGAGCCACTGGATGGAGGTGATCTCGTCACGCATCTCCGGCTGGCGGGTGACCGACTCGATCACCTTCCCGAACAGCATGCCGATTCCCGCGCCCGCGCCCGCGGCGCCGCCGCCGGCGCCGACGCCGAGAGCGATCGACTTTCCGGCGTTCTCCCCGATTTCCACGGACGTGTTCGCGGCCGCGAGGAGCGGATGAAGCACCTGCAACGCAGGAGCGAGGATGTGCGTCAGCATTGTTCTGAGACTCCTTATCGAACTTAGTGGCGGCCGACGGCTCCGCCGAGGTAGATGGCAGTGAGAATGGCGAAGATGAACGCCTGCAGGCCGGCGATCAGAATCCACTCGAAGAGGTAGATCGCGATCCCGACCGGCAGGGTGAACCACCCGATCACCTCCAGGCCGAGCAGAACCGCCATCGCGCCGGCCATGAAGTCGATCAGCAGGTGTCCCGCCAGCAGGTTCGCCCAGAGCCTGATCGTCAGCGAGAGCAGGCGCAGGAAGTGCGAGACGATCTCCAGCGGGAAGATGAAGACGAGCATCTTGCCGCTCACGCCGGAGGGGATCAGGCTCTTCATGTACCCGACCGGCCCCTGGGCGCGGAAGCCGACGGCGTTGTAGGCGACGAAGACGCCGAGGGAGAGGATGAACGGCATCGCCACGTTGGTGTCGGCGGCGTAGATCTGGAAGGCGGGGATCTGCGCGCCGAACAGGTTGAAGGTCTCGCCTGTGTTGATCGGC
>DAHVAB010000026.1:0-271 GCA_027314825.1 Solirubrobacterales bacterium | reverse complement strand
TGAAGCCGATGAAGATGAAGAGCGTGGCGATCACCGGGAACCAGCGCAGCGCCATCCTCTCGTCATCCATGTTTTCGCGCGCCATCCTCATCGACAGGTCGTACATCCACTCGACGACGACCTGCACGAGCCCAGGGCGCTTCTCCATCCGCCGCGCGACCCACACCATCAGCCCGACGGTGAGCGCCGCGGCGATCAGGATGTAGAGAACGCCCTTGTTGAACGCGATCGGCCCGATCTTGAACCACGTTTCCAGGTGGTAGGGCTGGAT
>DAHVAB010000269.1 GCA_027314825.1 Solirubrobacterales bacterium | reverse complement strand
CGGGCACGTGACCGAGAGCCCGTTCGAGCGCAACCATCTCGCGCTGATGCAGGACCTGGCCGACCGCGCGGCGATGGCGCTCGACAACGCGGGGCTGTACGCGGAGCGCGTGCGTGTCGCGCAGACGCTGCAGCGGAGCCTGCTGCCTGAGGTGCTGCCGCAGATGGACGGCATCGCGCTGGCGTCCGCCTACCATCCTGTCGGCGCCGGCAACGAGGTGGGCGGCGACTTCTACGACGCTTTCCAGATCGGCTCTGGCTGCTGGCTGATCGTGGGGGACGTGTGCGGGAAGGGGCCGGAGGCGGCTGCGATCACCGCGCTGGTGCGCCACAGCGTGCGTGCGCTCGCGTTCACCGAGGAGGACCCGGGCCGGGTGCTGCGCGCGGTCAACCGGGTGATGCTCAGCCATGAGCTCTATGGCCGCTTCGCGACGGCCGTGCTCGCCCGCATCGATCTTTCCGGCGGCCGTCAGGCCGTCACGATCGCGAGCGCGGGGCACCCGCCCCCGGTGATTCTCGACCCGCGCCGGGGAGCGTTCTGTCCGCAGGTCGGTGGCGTGCTGCTCGGCGTGATCGATGAGATCGAGCCGGAGTCGCAGCGGGTCGCGCTCGGACGGGGCGCGATGGTGCTGCTGTACACGGACGGTCTGCTGGAGGCCGGCGCGCCGCGGCGGGGGCTGAGCCCGGAGCAGCTCTGCGAGCTGCTGGAGCGTGAGCATCCAAGCTCGCCCGCCGCCGCGGTGGACAGCCTCGATCGGCTGGCCCGCGCGCAGGGCGCGGGAACGCTGAGGGATGACATCGCGATCCTCGCAGCCCTGGTCGACTCGCCGTGAGTCGCTGAGCTGGCGAGACGCCGTGTGAGCACGGTCGTGGCGGCGTCACGTCCCGCAGCGGACGGAGCGTCGGATGAGGGGGTGTGGCCCCCCTGCTCACCCTGCTCGCGCTCACCTCAGCGCACGCGCACGCGGGCGCCGGCGCGCCCGTGTTGCCGATCGCGCCGGCGCTCGCCTCCGGCACTCTCTGGGGCTGGCTCGCGGTCCCGGTCGCGCTGATCGCGCCGGCGCTCGCCTCCGGCACTCTCTGGGGCTGGCTCGCGGTCCCGGTCGCGCTGATCGCGCTCTTCCTGCTGGCGGCGAGCGGCTCGACCGCGCGCCGGCGCCGCTCGCGGGCGCAGCGGCGCTACGTGCGCCTGCAGGTGGTCCCGTATCGCGGCGACAACGCGGAGGCCGAGGCGGTCCTGGCGATGTTCGAGGCGCTGCACAAGCGGCTGCTCGCGCGGTGGTGGCGGCGGCTGCTGAGCGGTCAGCCGTCCATCGCGCTGGAGGTTCACTTCGATGGGCAGGCGTGGGTCGCGGTCTGCTGTCAGGCGGAGGCGCAGCCGATGGTCCACTCCGCGCTTCAGGCCGCCTACCCGAACTGCCGCCTGCAGCCGGCGCCGCGCACGGTCGGCCGCCCGCCGGCGCTGCTGCGGCTAAAGAAGAAGGAGCTGTTCATCGAGCGGGTGAAGGTGCTCGACCGCTTCGCCCACGAGCGCGAGCCGGCGATGAACCGGCTGATGACGGTGCTCGGCGCGACCGGCGCGCCGGCGTTCGTGCAGCTCGCGCTCACCCCGACGCCGGCGAGCTTCGAGCGGCGCGCCCGGCGGCTGTACAGACGCCGCGAGGCGAAGGTGTCCAAAGAGCGTGGGGAGGGGATCATCGAGCCGCGCAAGGATCGCTCGCTGCTGGAGGACGTGGAGCTGAAGGGCGGCCTGGAAGTTCAGCACCGGCCGCTGTTCTTCACCGATCTGCGAGTGGTCGCCCCGGATCGCAGGAGCGCTGAGCGGATCGCCTCCGAGCTGCGGGCGCAGGCCGCCGAGAACAGGTTCGTCGAGCGGGGCACCGCGATCAGGCAGGGCCTGCTCGGGGTTTACACGCGGCGGGTGCAGAGGGGAGAGGGCAACCCGCTGCCCTCCACCCGCAAGGGGGTGCTCGCCTCCACCGAGCTGGCCGCGATCTGGCACATGCCTTCGATCGAGTATGCGACCGTGCCCTTCCAGCGAGCCCAGCTGCCCCTCGCGCCGGCTCCGCCGGCGATCATGCGCCCGCACGGAGGCGGCGGCACGCTCAGGGATGCGTTGGGAGCGGTCACGCTGCAGCCGTCGATGCGCCGGCAGAACACGGCGGTGACGGGAACTGTCGAGCAGGGCAAGTCGAGCTACCTGGTGTCGACGATCGTGGAGGATCTGCGCCGTCCGCGCAGCTGCGTGATCCTGCTCGACCCGAAGGGCGACGCGGCCGACGCCGCGCTGAGCGCCGTGCCGGTGGGCCGGCCCTGCACGCTCCTGGACATGGCCCATCCGACATGCGGGTTCAACCCGCTCGCGGTCGACGCGCCGGCAGACGTCATAGCCGACTACGTGGTCGCTGCGCTGAAGAACCTGTTCACCGATGCGGATATTCGCGCATCCTCCGATAGGTACCTGCGCAACGCGATCATCGCGGTGCTCGCCTATGACCGTGAGTGCAGCCTGTGGGATGCGGCAAGGCTGCTGTCGGTGGGGGAGGAGGGGTACGCGTTCAGAGCGCGGGTCGGGGCGAGGGTGCGGGGACTGCCGGAGTTCAAGGAGATCTCGGAGTTCTTCACCGCGGAGCTGACCGCGCAGCTGAACGATGCGAAGAGCACCACGACCGCGAAGCTCGATGCGCCGGTGAACAAGCTTGCGCGCCTGCTGAACTCGGCGTCGATCAAGCGGGTGCTCCTGAACGAGTCGTTGCGGATCGACTTCGACCGGGTGATCGCGGGCAGGGAGGTGCTGATAGTGAAGGGCGCGCTCGGCGGGATGGGGGCGGGGAACACGTCCGTGCTCATGCAGCTGCTCGTCGGCATGCTGGATGCGGCGCTGGCGCGCCAGCAGGATATGGTGGCGGCGCAGGAGCGGGTCGCCGTGTGCCTGAAGGTGGATGAGGCGCCGCTGGTGGTCAATAGGGGCTTCGCGGAGACGATGGCGTTGAAGAGGTCCGCCGGCTTGGAGACGGTGGCCTGCTGGCAGACCGACTCCCAGTGGACCGAACGGGAGGTCAGAGAACAGCTCGACGCGCTGTTCGCGCACAGGGTCTGCTTCGCGACGGCGTCCGTGGACGATGCGAGGGCGTCGGCGCGGCTGATGATGGCGCAGTTCTCCGACACGGTGCGCCCGCGGATCGAGCATCTCTCTGCGCTCGGCCATCCGGATGCGCGGCTGCACCTGCCCAAGCACTATGCGATCGCGAGCTGGACCACGCCGGAGGGCCGCCAGCCGCCGTTCTTGGCGCAGACGATCCCGCTCCGGGTCGATCCAGAGCGGATCGAGGCCCACCGGTCCGGGCAGGCGCGGCGAGGTGGACGCTACCGGCAGGATCTCAGCCAGCCGCACTGGGAGCGGCTGGCGTCCGGCCCGCCGGAGCAGCTGGGACCACGCGAGCCGTCGCGGCCGTCGCCGTCCCGGCCGGACGCGTCGCCGGCCCCCCGGGCCCCGGGGGGGCAGCCGCCCCGCGAGAGCCGGACGCTTCCCGCCCTGCCGGCCCGGCCGGCCCCCGGCTTCGCCGAGCGGGTGGAGGTGGATAGGGCGCAGAGCGTGCGTGAGGCAGCGGCGAGCGGCCCGCTTCGCG
>DAHVAB010000268.1 GCA_027314825.1 Solirubrobacterales bacterium | reverse complement strand
GCGCCCAGGCCATGTCTCCGAGCGCGATCCGGCCGTCGCCGAAGAGCCGCAGCGCTCGCAGCAGGTCGGCGAGCAGATCGGCGGCGTCGGCGATCGCCGCGTCGATCGAGGAGTGCGGGCCGGGCAGCGTGAGCAGCACGAGCAGATGCCTGGCGGGCTCGGAGCGGTGGCCCGTGCCCTGCCGTCGCCGGCCGCGGGCGTCGGAGTCCCAATCGGCGGGCGCCGCCCACAGCGCCTCCTCCGGGAGCCCGGCCTGGGATGCCGGTCTGGCGAGCGTCAGCCCGTGGGCGAGCGCGACCTCCGCGGAGACCAGGCCGACCCCGTGCAGGGTGGCGACGAGCGTGAGCGAGTCGGCCTCCGCGGCGGTCGCCGCATCGAGGCGGGCGAGGGCCTCCTCCAGGCGGCGCGGATGCAGCTGGAAGTCGGTCTGCTCCTCGAAGACATCACCCACGAACAGGCGCAGGCCCTCTTCGGCCATGCTCTGCGCATCTATCGCCCGGGGGCGCGAATGGCCGGGCCGGCTGCGGGCAGCCAGATAGCGATCGAGCCCGTGGAACGCCTCCAGCCCCCTCCTTGCGGCCTCATGCGCGGAGAGCATCCGCAGCCTCGGCCAGCGCTGCTCGATGAACGCGCCCGTGAGCGGACGGTAGCTGTGCAGCGCGGCCGCACCACGCCGGCGGCGAGCCGGGCTGCTCGCCAGCTCGAAGGGGATCTCGGCGCCGCGGGCCAGCTCGGCCTGCAGGGCCATCGCCACCTCCTCGGCGAAGTCGGCGAGCGCGTCCTCGAGGATCAGTGAGTGCACAGACCGCGCTTCGCCGCGGACCGCGCGCATCCTCTATTGCGCACGTTGACTTGCGGCCCTCGGCGAGGCGTCTAGGCGGCCGCAGCGACGTCCGATACGAGCGCGGCCGCGACCGCGTCCTCGCAGCGGCGCGCGAGCCAGCGTTCCCCGTAGGCGCGCATCCCATCCACGAGCGGCAGCAGCGCCCGCCCCTTCTCGGTGAGCGCGTACTCGACGCGGGGCGGCACCTCCGGATAGGTGTGACGCTCCACGATCCCCTCCTCCTCCAGCGCACGCAGCCGCAGCGAGAGCGTCCGCGGGCTGATGCCGGTGAGCGACCTTTCGAGCTCGCAGAATCGCAGCGTGCCAGCGGCGAGATCCCTTACGAGCAGCAGCGTCCACTTCCCGCAGACGACCTCTGCGGTGCGGCATACGGGACATGACTCGTCAACGGCCATCTGGCATCTGCCCTGACACTTTACCAAGTGAAGTACTGGCGGCCGGCCGCACGGCGCCCGGCCGGAGCGCAGATCCGACCGCGATCAGCCGATCGAGGCGGCGGGCGTCTGAGCCGCGCCCGACGCTCCGTGCGAGGCGTCCCCGCCGTCGCGGCCGTCGCGACCGTCGCGCTGGCGCTCGGCCTGCGCAACGTCCTCCATCGTCGTGCCGCGGCGGCCGTCGGCCTGGACGAGCAGCTTGAAGTCGTGGGGGCTCGTCGCTACGCGCAGCGCGTCCTCCATCGAGACCCTGCCGGCCTTCAGATGGCCGAAGAGCGCCTGGTCGAATGTCTGCATGCCGTAGTAGGCGCCGGTCGAGATCACCTCGCCGAGCCGGCCGGTCTGATCAGGGTCGGTGATCATGTCGCGCACCCTGCCGGTCATCCGCAGGACCTCGCAGACGGCGACCCGGCCGCCAGCGGCCCCCGGCACCAGCCGCTGTGAGATCACGCCCTTGATCGTGCCGGCGATCATCGAGCGGGCCTGGTCGTGCTGATGGGGCGGGAAGAAGTCGAGCATGCGGTTGATCGACTCGGCGGCGTCGACGGTGTGGATCGTGGAGAGCACGAGATGGCCGGTCTCCGCCGCGGAGAGCGCGGTCTGCACGGTCTCCTCGTCGCGCATCTCGCCGACCAGGATCACATCCGGGTCCTGGCGCAGCACCCGTCGCAGCGCACGCTTGAAGGAGGCGGTGTCCATCCCGAC
This sequence comes from Solirubrobacterales bacterium, assembly GCA_027314825.1. Classification (GTDB taxonomy): domain Bacteria; phylum Actinomycetota; class Thermoleophilia; order Solirubrobacterales; family Solirubrobacteraceae; genus Palsa-744. The sequence continues at coordinate 1,654 of DAHVAB010000268.1, read as the reverse complement.
TTCGCGCTGGTTGATCACCGAGCGCTTGTCCTGGTGCACGAACTCGATCGGGTCCTCGATCGTGACGATGTGCTTGCTCATCGTCGTGTTCATATGGTCGATCATCGCTGCGAGCGTCGTCGACTTGCCGGAGCCGGTCGTGCCCGTCAGCAGCACGATCCCGCGCTCCTCCTCGGCCAGTTCCCTGACCACGTCCGGCAGCGAGAGCTCTTCGATCGTGGAGATCTTGTGGGGAATCGCTCTGCAGACGAGCGAGATCACGCCACGCTGGCGGAACGCGTTGATGCGGAACCGAGCCACGCCGGAGATCTCGAAGGAGAAGTCGGCCTCGTGCTCGGCCGCGAACTCCTGCAGCTTGGCTTCGTCGTGCAGCAGGGCATGAAGCGCGCCCTCGGTGTCCTCGACGCTCAGCGGCTCGCCCGTCGCCGAGCCGAGATTGCCATCGACTCGCATGAGCGGCGGCGCGCCGACCTTCAGATGCAGATCCGAGCCGCCGCGCGAGACGAGCTCGCGCATGGCCTCCTGCACATCGAACATGTAGCCCGCATCGGCAGGCGCGCATCCGCGCTTGAGCCAGCCGGCGCCTACGCTACGTCGCGCAGCTTCTGGGCCTCTGCCAGCGACTGCAGCTTCTTCAGCGACTGGTTCTCGATCTGGCGGATCCGCTCGCGGGTGACGTTGAAGGTGCGGCCGACCTCGTCCAGCGTGCGGGGATGCTCGCCGCCGAGGCCGTAGCGCAGCTCCAACACGCGCCGCTCACGGTAGGAGAGGTTCTCCAGCGCCTCCCGCAGCGCCTCCTTGGTGAGGATCTCCGCGGCGCGCTCATACGGCGACTCGGCCCGCTCGTCGGCGATGAACTGGCCGAACTCCGACTCCTCCTCGTCGCCCACCGGCTTCTCCAGGGAGACGGGCGCCTGGGCCGAGCGCTTGATCGCATCGACCTCCTCCGGGTCGATCCCGGTCACCTCGGCGATCTCGTCCGGGGTCGGCTCGCGTCCCAGCTCGGTCACCAGCTTGCGCTCCGCGCGGCCGATCTTGTTGAGCTTCTCAACCACGTGGACGGGAATCCGGATCGTCCGCGCCTTGTCGGCCAGCGCCCTCGCTATCGCCTGCCTGATCCACCAGGTCGCATACGTGGAGAACTTGAAGCCCTTGCGGTAGTCGAACTTCTCCGCCGCGCGCACCAGGCCGAGCGTGCCCTCCTGGATCAGGTCGAGGAAGGGCAGGCCCTGGTTGCGGTAGTTCTTCGCGATCGAGACGACCAGGCGCAGGTTCGACTCGACCATCTTCTGCTTGGCGTCCAGGTCGCCGCGCTCGATCCGCTTGGCCAGGTCGACCTCCTCCTGGGCGGTGAGCAGCCGGACCTTGCCGATGTCCTTCAGGAACAGCTGCAGCGAGTCGGTCGTCATGTCGGGCTTGAGGTCGAGCTGACCCTTCGCCTTGCGCCGGCCCCGCCGGTCGGGCGCACGCTGCACCTGCAGCGCCGCGGCCGTGGCCGGATCGATGTCCTCCACGAGCTCGATCTCCGAGCGCTCGAGGAAGCCGTGCAGCTCCTCGATGTCCGCCTCATCGAGGTCGAGGTCGGACGTGGCCGACGATATCTCCGAGTAGGTCAGCACCCCGATCTGCTGGCCCTTGGACAGCAGGGTCTTGA
>DAHVAB010000267.1 GCA_027314825.1 Solirubrobacterales bacterium | reverse complement strand
GAGCGCGGGCCCGGGACAGGCTCGGCGCGGACGGCGGGCTCAGCGCGGGCCCGAGCGTGGCTCAGGGCGGCCGAGCGCGGGCCCGGGGCGGACGGCGGGCTCAAGGCGGGCCCGCGGCTGGCCCAGGGCGGCCGCCGGGCAGGCTCAGGTCTCCCGCGATCGCTTCTCGATGTCGCGATGGCTGACGGCGACCTCCAGCTGCTCGGAGTCGCGGTATCGCTGCGCGAGCCGCTCGGCGACGGCCACCGAGCGGTGGCGCCCGCCGGTGCAGCCGATCGCGACCAGCAGGTGGGACTTGCCCTCGGCGACGTACTGCGGGAGCAGAAAGTCGAGCAGCGAATCGAGCCGCTCATACAGCTGCCCGAGACGGCCGTCGCCGGCGATGTAGTCGACGACCCTGCGGTCGTGGCCGGTCAGCTCGCGCAGGTCCGGCTCGTAGTGGGGGTTTGCCAGGAAGCGCACATCCAGGGCCAGATCCTCGTCGCGCGCCGGCCCGTGCTTGAAGCCGAAGCTCATGAATGTGACGGCCAGCCGCCCGGCCGGCCCGCGCGGCAGGAGCTCCTCGGCGATCCGGCGCCTGAGCATCGCAGTGGAGTAGCCGGTCGTGTCGATCACGAGGTCGGCGCTGCTGCGCAGCGGCTCCAGCAGCGCCCGCTCCGCGGCCACCCCCTCGGCCACGCTGCCCTGAGGGGCGAGCGGATGGCGCCTGCGGGTCTCCTTGTAGCGGTTGACGAGGGTCTGCTCGGCGGCGTCGAGGAACAGCATCCGGTGGTCGATCGGCAGCGCGCGCAGCTTGCCGAGCACCGCCTGCAGCGCCTCGAAGTAGACGCCGCCGCGCACATCGCAGACGACCGCCGCGCGCTGGACCTTCGAGCCGCTGTGCATGAACAGCCGCGCCAGCGACTCGATCATCTCCGGCGGGAGGTTGTCCACGCAGAAGTAGCCGGCATCCTCGAACACGTTCATCGCCGTCGACTTGCCCGCGCCCGAGTAGCCGGTGATCACCACCAGGCTCTGCAGGTGCGACGCTCGCTCCGGATTGCCCGCCGCCCGCGGCGGCCTCAACGGCTTGAAGACTGCTCACACCGATTGTGCCGCGAAACGCGGACGGCTCCGGCCGCTCGTGGGCGGTCGGGACCAGCATGCGCCGGCCGCCGATCGGCCCCGACCGCCCCGTCTGAAGCGATCCGCGGACCCGCCGGGACCGGATCAGCCGATGCGGTGCAGCAGCCCGTGGAGCTCGCGGCCGACCTTCGGCGGCAGGCCGGGCACCGCCTGCAGCTCCTCCCGGGAGGCGGCGAGGACGCCCTCCGGCGAGCCGAAGTGTGTGATCAGCGCCCGCTTGCGCGCCGGGCCGATCCCGGGCAGCTCGTCGAGCAGCGACCGCTTCATCGCGCGGTCGCGGCGGATCCGATGGTGGGTGATCGCGAACCGGTGCGCCTCGTCGCGGATGCGCTGCAGCAGCTGCAGCTCGGCAGTTGCGTGGTCGAGCAGCAGCGGCGCGCGGCGGCCGGGCAGGAAGATCTCCTCGATCCGCTTGGCCAGCGCGATCACGGTCACCCCCTGCTCGTGGAAGCGGCCGAGCGCACGCATCCCGGCGCCGAGCTGACCCTTGCCGCCGTCTATGACGACGAGCCCCGGCAGCGAGGCGAAGCTCTGATCGTAGGCGGGGTCGTGCGGGGAGATGTCGGCCTGGCGCTCCCACTGGGCCAGGCGCCTGGCGAGCGTCTCCTGCATCGAGGCGAAGTCGTCGGGGCGGGCGGGATCTTCAATCGTGCGGATCGTGAAGCGCCTGTAGTCCGACTTCTTCGCGACCCCGCCCTCGAAGACGACCATCGAGGCGACCGTGTCGGTGCCGCCGAGGTTGGAGATGTCGAAGCACTCGATCCGCACCGGCACCGTCTCCATCCCGAGCGCCTGCGCCAGCCCTTCCAGCGCCTGTGCCCTGCTCTGGCGGCGCCGCTCGGCGCGCAGCCGCTCGGTCTGCAGCGCCAGCACCGCGTTGCGCTGCGCCAGCTCCAGGATCTTGCGCATCTGGCCGCGCTCCGCGGTCCTGATCTGGACCGGTCCGCCGCGCCTGGCGGCCAGCACCTCGGCCAGCGCGGCGCGGGCCGAGTCCTCATGGAGAATCAGCTCCCGCTGGACGACGAGCTCCGGCGGGATCGCGCCGTGGCCGCCGTAGTACTGGAGGATGAACTCGGCCGCCACCTCCCCGACATCGCGCTCAACCTCGTTTGAGAGGTAGAAGGACTGCCGGTCGCAGAGAACCCCGTCGCGGACCTGGAAGACCTGGGCGTTGGCCTCCTTGTCATCGAGTGCGACGGCGATCGCGTCCAACGTCCCGGCGGCGCCCACGACCTGCTGGCGCTCCAGCAGCGAGCGCACCGCCTGCAGCCGGTTGCGCTCCAGGGTCGCCTGCTCGAACTCCTCTTCCCGGGCCGCCCTGCGCATCCGCTCCTGCAGATCCTGCTCGATCGCCTTGAAGCGGCCGGAGAGGAAGTCGATCACGCCGTCGATGCCGGCGCGGTAGCGCTCCCTGGAGATATGGCCGACGCAGGGCGCCTCGCAGCGCTTGATGTAGTAGTCCAGGCAGGGGCTGCCGCTGCGCCGCCCCGGCTCCGGCCCCGTGCAGGAGCGGAACATGAAGATCTTGCCGAGCAGGTCGAGCGTGCTGCGCACGCGCTTTGCGTTCGAGAAGGGGCCGAAGTAAGCCCTGCCGGGCCGGTGACGCTCGCGGGTGAAATAGACCCGCGGGTAGTCCTCCTCCAGGGAGATCCCGATGTAGGGGTATGACTTGTCGTCGCGCAGCTTGACGTTGAAGCGCGGGCGATACTGCTTGATGAAGCTCTGCTCCGCGAGCAGCGCCTCCGCCTCGCTGCCGACCACGACGCATTCCACATGCTCGGCCTGGGCGACCATCTCCTCGTGGCCGGGGGTGCCGGGGTGCCTCGTCTTGACGAAGTGAGAGGCCACGCGCTTGCGCACCGACTTGGCCTTGCCGACGTAGATGACCCGCCCGTCGCCGTTGCGGAAGAGGTAGACGCCCGGCTGGTCCGGGAGCGAGCGGGCCTGCTCTGCGACGCTCGTCAATAGGAGCGCCAGAAGCGGTAGACGGCGAAGAGCGAGTAGAGGATCGCGCCCAGCAGCACGAACCACAGAAGCTCGCCGGCGCCGGTCCCCCACATCCGCGCCCTGCCGGCCAAGAGCAGCGCGCCGACGGCGACCGAGCCGTAGAGCAGCGCTCGGTGGCGCGAGCCGAGGCTGTAGATGCTGACCCTGTGCTCACGGTAGAGGCGGGCGCCGACGTAGGCGATGCCGATCGCGAAGACGGCCCAGACCAGCGCGCGGAAGGTGGCCGCCGCGCGGCCCGCGCCCGGCAGGAACGCGACCACGGCCGCGATCGCGAGCACGATCACGATGTTGCGCACTGTGCCGAGGCGGCTCATTGGTCTGAGTCTAGGCTGAGATCGGCCGGACCTCGCCGTGCAGCGGGCCGCCGCGGGCGAGCATCGGATCGCTCGAGCAGACGCTCCAGCCGGCCATGCGCCTGAACCACCGCCCACCGCGGGCGAGCATCGGCTCAGTCGAGCAGCCGCTCCAGCTCTCCATACGCCTGCTCCACGGCCCGCCGCGCCGCGGTGTGGCGCGCCTCTGAGATCGCCGACTCGTACTTGGTCGCCC
>DAHVAB010000266.1 GCA_027314825.1 Solirubrobacterales bacterium | reverse complement strand
ATCCCGCCATCGGGCGGCTCCCGTCCAGGCCGGCGAGGCCAAGGCGCCGGCTCCCGCCGCGCCCCGGCTCAGCGCTCGAGCGCCAGCAGCGCGACGATCCGCACGCCGTCCGCGTGCGGCTCGATGCGCAGCGTGCCGCCGCTCAGCTGCACCCGTGCGCGGGCGGAGGCGAGCGCCGCGTCCAGGCTCGCGCCGCCAGGCGGATCGCCGGGAAGCGCCGCGGACAGCGAGAGCGCAAGCGAGGAGCGCCGTCCCTCCAGCGAGCCGTCTATCGAGCGGGCGCCGGAGAGCGCCCGCACAAGCGATTCGATCAGGCGGTAGACGAGACCCTGCAGCTCCCGCGGCAGATCGGCCGGCAGCCGCTCGGTGGCGATGCTCACGTGGCGGCCATGCTCGGCCTCCCGCTCCGCCAGGCGCCTCACCGCGGTGGCAAGGCCCATCTCGTCGAGCACGTCGGGACGCAGCGGCGCGGCGATCCGACGCAGGTCGGCGATGCAGCCCTTCACGTGCTCGCGCACCACCTCCAGCTGCGGGGCGTCCACGTTGCTGGCAGCGGCACGCCGCTCGAGCATCCCGACGGTGAGCAGCGCTGCGGCCAGCGTCTGGGCGGCCTCCTCGTGCAGCTGGGTTGCGATCTCGCGGCGCTCGCTCTCCTGCTCGGCGATCAGCCTGCCGGCATTGGCCTCCTGCTCGCGCAGACGGCCCTGCATCCGCTCGCTGAAGGTGCCGGTCAGCCCGGCCGCGAAGACGAAGATGCCCGAGCGAATGAACAGCGCGGCCCCGTCCAGGTCGCGGCCGTTGGCCTGCATCCAGGCGACGTCCACGACGATCACCGCGACCGCGGCGGTCATCCCGGCCAGCAGGCCCATCTCCAGGCCGATCAGCGCGATCGGCAGCACGTAGAGCAGTCCGAAGGCATCGCCCAGCGAGTCGCCGCTGCCGGTTGCCAGCTGGCGCAGCACGAAGATCGCGATGAAGCTCGCGATCGCGCCCCACAGCACGATGCTGCGCCGCTGCGCCTGCGACCCACCGCGGTGCGGGGCCTGCCCCGCCGGCATCCCGGCCACCGCCGGCTGACGTATGCCCCTTGCCCACATGCTCATCCCAGTCATTCATAGGCACGCGGGCGATCGCGTCGATCCGTACTCCACCCGGAGACGGATGCCGCGAACTGCTAAGGGGAGGCAGCGATCTGCGCGGCAGGAGATGGGGCTTTGTCGTCGTACGGCGCAGCAGCGGGGGACGGCCGGCCCGAGCAAGGCCGGCCGCGCCCGTCTGAGGCCACTCAGGCCACCCCGCCCGCCTCGCGGAGGATCGCCTCGTGCAGCCGCGCGCCCTTCTTGGTCAGCTTCCAGGAATTCGCCTCGCCGGCATTCGACCCGCGCTTGACGTTCTGCACGAGACCCGCGCCGCGCAGGCGGGAGAGCAGCTTGGAGACCTGGCCCTGGTCGGCGACGCCCGCGACCTCGGCGACCTGCCGGTTGGAGCTGCCCGGGTTGTCGGCGATCGCCCGCAGCACGAGGATCGTCCGGTGGGTCAGCCGCAACTCGATGTCCCGGAGCGGATCGCCGTCCTGTGACTTCGCGCGCCGGACCGGCGCCGGCGCCGGCCTGCGGGCTTCACGTGCGGCGGCGGCCGCGCCCAGGTAGGGCATGACGACGATGCTCATCAGCTCGCCGAGCAGGGGAGCCATCGCCGTCTTGCGGCGGGAGATCAGGCGAGTGTGCAGGATCGAGAGCACGGCTCCGACCACCCCTTCTGCGGTTGCTCGTGAGAGCATGCGCGACGGCGGCGCGAGCTTGCGGCCCTTATCGACGGCGTCGACCAGCTTGGAGATCACCTCTGCACGACGCTCCAGGGCGGCCGGACCGGCGCCGAGCGTGGCGACGATCAGCAGGCTCCCGTACGCTGGCTCATCGTCGATGAGCTCCAGCAGCGCGGCGAGCCCCGCCCCGATCGCCTCCTGCCACTTCTTCTGCGCACGGAACGCGGGCAGCACCTTCTGGGACGCTCTGGAGAGACCCTCGTCGATCGCCGCGAGCAGGCAGTCATCGCGATCCGAGAAGATCTCGTAGAAGGTGCGGCGCGAGACGCCCGCACGCTGCACGATCTCGGCGACCGTGAGCGGGCCCGCCCCCAGCTCGACGGCGGCCGTGGTCGCCCCCATCAACATCCGCGCCCGCTGGAAGGGCGCGACTCCGTCCGTCGATGTCTGCTGACGCCGCACCGCCGTGGACGCGGAACGCGATGAGCTGCCTCTGCTGCGAGCACTACGCACTATGGACCCCTTTCTCTGCTTCCCCGCCCGGCCTATGGAGCGCGCACGGGCGAACGCCCGCTGTATCCCCATGGCCGGTCCTGGAAGGACTGACGACATTCTCCGTGCGGGCGCTCCGAGCGCGCCCCGGAGGGCAGGACACTCGGACCGCCTGCGCGGTCGGTGATTCTAAGCGACTCGGATGACTACTGCACACAGGTCTCTCCGTCGCGCTGATAGAGCGGCCTCCCGGCCGCCCGGACAGGCGATCCAGCGGCCCTGCGCCGCGGCGCGCGGACTCGCTCCGCTCACCTGTAGATGAGCCGCATTCCAAGCAGCGTGGTGAGCGTGACGAGCCGGTAGCCGCGGCTGCGAAGCGTGGTGATGATGCGCGGCAGGGCCGCCAGCGTCTGCTGGCGCGGACCGCCGCCGAAGTGCATGTCCACGATCGCCCCGTTGCGCGCGTTGGCGAGGACGTTGCCCTCGATCGACCCGACGCCCGGCAGCGACCAGTCGCGCGGATCGACGTTCCACAGGATGGTGCTCATTCCGAGCGAGCCGGCGAGCGCGGACAGCGATGAGCTGACGGCGCCGTACGGTGGCCGCCACAGGCACGGGGTGAAGCCGGTCGCCCGTTTGATCGCGTGCTGGGTCAGCTGCAGCTGTGAGCGCTGGGCGCCCGCCGACAGGGTGAGCATGTCCGGGTGCGTCCAGGTGTGATCGCCGATCATGTCCCCGGCGGCGAGCATCCTCCGCTCCACCGCGCCGGCGGGGTCGTAGCCGCTGATCTGGCTGCCGATCTCGAAGAACGTGGCGGGCACGTGGTAGCGGGCCAGCAGGTTCACGAAGTCGATGGAGGGCGGATCGTTCCACGGTCCGTCGTCGAAGGTGAGCGCGATCTCGCGCCTGTTCGACGGGCCTTCGAAGATCGACGAGCCTCGACGCGCCGGCAGGCAGCCGACGAGCCTCGGGGTGTGCAGGCGCGCGAGCCGCGGCCGGAGCGGATAGAGCAGGCGACAGGTGCCGCCGCCGCCGACGCTGACCGGCGGGCCCGCCGCCGCACCCACCCGTGCCGGCGTGAACGTCACGCTCAACCGGTGAATGCTCGGCCGGGCGATCATCGCCGCGATCGGCCTGGAGGCGCCCGCGCGCCCGCGGGCGATCCGGGTGAGCAGCACCCGCGCGCCGCGATCGCGCCCGGCCGGCGGCGCCAGGCAGAGCTGCGCGAACAGCGCTCCCGACCGGCGCCGCTCCAGGAGCAGGCAGAGCGAGCGGTGCTGCCTGCTCAGGCTCCTGCTGGAGAGCAGCGGCTCGCGCAGCGTGACCGTGAGGCGCAGGCGGCGCCCACGCTGGAAGAGCGAGGCTGAACGGACCGTGAGCGGAGCCCGCGGCGCGGCGAGGCTCGATGCGGCGCCGCTCGACTCGGCACCGCTCGACG
>DAHVAB010000265.1 GCA_027314825.1 Solirubrobacterales bacterium | reverse complement strand
TGCTCGCCGAATGCTCCGAGGCCGAGCGGACGCTGCTCAGCGACCAGGTCTCCCACCGCGAGCACGTGCTCTACCGCGAGCTGCGTGACGAGGCCCGCCGATGGGCCGACGCCCTTGCACGCTGAGCCGTCCGTGAGTTGCGTCAGGGACCAGTCGAGCCAGCGGGCGTCCTCTGTGAAGACGTCCAGCAGGACGCTGCTGTCGACGAGCGTCCCGTTGCCCAACGCTTCACTTGCGCGTGAGCGAGGATCTCGTCGGTGCTGAGCTCGACGTCTCCGGCTCCGCGCATCCCCGCGATCTCCTTCGCGGCACGCTCGCCGTCGATGAGCAGGCGCGCGCCTGCCTCGTCATACCGCTCGGTTCGAGCAGCGCGTCGTTGCCGAACGAGGCCCCTCGGATCGCACGAGGCCCCTTTGCTTTTCAGCTGAGCCGTTGATCGGCTGAGCTAGCCGCCACCCCCGGTGCGGCTCCTTGCCTGCGCGATGTTCGCACGCCCTGCGGGGCGTGCGCTCGCTTTGGGCATCGGACCCGCACCGGGTGGGTCCCGGTCTTGAAGGGAGACGCGGATGAGCGTCACGGTGGTGGAGCCCGAGCGCGGCGGCAAGCGTGGTCGGCTGGAGGGAGCGGCGCTGAGCGATGAAGTGCTCGACAGCTCGCCGAGCGTTTTGAGGAGTGGGCGTCCGGGCGCGGGGACGCGCGGCCTGCAGCAGTTCTTCACGCCGCTTCAGGCGGCGCGTCTGGTCAGGCAGGTTCTCGATCCGTCGGGACGCCTTGCGGTGCTCGATCCGACCGCGGGCAACGGCGCGCTTTTGCAGGGCTGGCCTGAGCAGCTGCGCTTTGGCGTGGAGATCGACGCCGACCAGGTGAAGGCGGGCGCGTATGAGGCGATCACCGGCGATCTGCAGCGCGCCTTCCCGATGCTTGTGAAGCTCGGCGTCAGCTTCCCGCGGGTCGCGGCGAACCCTCCTTTCGGGCTTGCGTGGACTGATGGCGCCGGGCGCGCGGAGAGCAGCACGCAGGGCGCGTGGCGGATGAGCCTTGCGCTGTTGGACGAGCACGGCGTAGGCGCGTTCGTTTGCGGCCGTGACCGTTTCGCTCGCGAGATCCTGCCGCGCGAGGACGCCGCCGGCGTCGTCGCGACCGTCGAGTGCGAGGACCTGTTCGACGGGGTCGTGCTGCCGTGCCTGATCGCGTTCTTCCTCAAGCCGGAGAACCGTCTCGCCGATGCGCCGCCGCGGCTTGAGCTCGCTGCGCGCCGCGACGAGCTCGCCGACGCGGCGCTGAGCGCGAGCATCAGGCGCCAGGTCGAGGATTGCAGCGATCACGTCGTCTCCTGCGCCGTCGAGTGCAACCGGGCGCAGTGGCGGCTCCTCGACCGCGAGCTTGACCGTCGGCGGCGGGCCGAGCAGGCTGCCCGGCAGCGCTACGACGTCGAGTTGCGTGCCGGCGAGCGCCTCTCGATCCGGCCGGGGCCGTTCGCGCGCGCGGCGATGGCGAAGGCCGGGCGGCTGAAGCTGGTCGAGAAGCTCCACAACCAGCCCGTCGGGCATTTCGCGCTGAACGCGCTGATTGGCGGATGCTCGGCGAGCTGCAGCGTGACTGCGAGCTCTCGATCGCACCGGGCGTCGCCGCGGCGGTTGGTGAGGTCGCGGCGCGCGCGCAGCGCGAGGTGATCCCGCTGTATGAGGTGCGCCCGCAGATGCGCCTTGGCTATCTGGCCGACCTCGACTCGATTCTCTGCCTGCACGGCGACGCGGAGCGCGGCTTCATCGAGGGATGCCGCTATTCGCTGCGAACCGACTCGCAGGTCAAGGTCAACAGTGGTGAGAAGGTCACGCCCAACAAGCAGGGCGAGCCGGTCGTGCGCAAGTACGAGGAGGAGGCCACGGTGCTTCTCATCACGATCGACGGCAAGGAGTTCTCCGAGTCCGGGCAGGATATCGCCTACCTGCTTGAGCATTTCGAGATCCCGAACCCTGGTGACATCGCCACCCGGTTTCCCGAGGAGGTTCAGCGCCAACGCGAGCTGCTCGATCGCATCGCCGAGGACGGGCGGCTCGCCGGCAACAACCCGTCGTTTGCTTGGAAGCGCTTCCAGCGCGAGGACCTGGCGCGGGCGCTGACCAAGACCCGCGACGGCGGCGGGTTCATCCTCTCCTGGGAGCAGGGCGGCGGCAAGACGGTCGGCGCGGCCGGCTACGCGCAGGGCGCGGTACGCAACGGAGCTCGCAACCAGGTGCTGTTCATCGTCCCGCAGGACCTGATCCCGCAGTACCGGCTCGACATTCGCGAGCACCTCGGGATCGCGCTGGAGCACATCAAGACGCCGAGCCAGGCACGCCAGGTAGCCGCCCACCTGAAGGCCGGCGGCGAGGGCTGGTACGTCACCCATTACGAGGCGCTGTCGCTGCTCGGCGTCAAGAACGAAGCGCTACCGCGCCGCGTCTTTCATCACCGCGACGGCGACGGCAGGCGAGTGCGCCTGGACTCGAGCGAGTTCTGCCCCGCCTGCCACGCCTCCAGCCTCGACGGCTGGCAGCGCGACAGCCCGCTCGTCTGCTCCGCGGTCCACATCGACGAGCACACCGGCCGCCGGCGCGCCGGCGGCTACGTCCACAAGGCGCTGAAGGTCAAGGGCGCCGCGCACCACCTCGCCGTCGCGTTCGCCGACGACGTGATCTGCATCGACGAGGGCACGCTGATCAAGGGTGACTCCTCGCAGCGCAGCAAGGCGATCCGCGGGCTGCGCGCACGCAACCGGCTGCTTGCCACCGGCACGCCGATCAGCAACTACGTAAACCAGATCTTCTGGCTGATGTGGTGGTGCCTCGGCGACTCAAGCCTGCGGTTCCCCTACGCCTACGACGGCGGGCTCGCCGCGTTCGAGGCGAACTTCTGCGTGATCGAGTACACCTACGGGCGGCAGGGCTCCGCGACTCAGCACCGTCGCGAGAAGCGCAAGGTGCTGCCGCAGATCACCAACGTCAGCCGCTTCTGGCGGCTGTCCGCCGGCGCGATGATCCGCCGCCGCAAGGCCGACTTCGGCGAGCCGCTCGTGCCCTGCACGCTGAAGACGGTGCGCGTGCCGATGGGCGTCGCGCAGCGAAAGCTCTACGAGCACTGGCTGAGCAAGGACCGCTTCGCGCGCTTCTTCGCGTTATGCCGACGTCGGCATAAGGCGAATTATCTTGACTCCCGGGTTATGCGGGGCATGGCCCAGATTCCCAGAGTTGGGGCGGCGCTCGTGGTGTAGAGGTCGGCATAATCAGAGCGCCTCGAGGAATGCGAGTAGCGTGTCGGGTGGGTGGTAGCGGCCGAGGGTTCCGTTCAAGGGCTTGGTCTTGGCGAGGGCCTTTTCCTTGATCGCGAGGTCGGCGTGGATGTAGATTTGAGTGCTTTCGATCTGCTCGTGTCCGAGCCATAGAGCGATCACGGTCGTGTCGACGTCTGCGTGCAGCAGGCGCATGGCCGCGGTGTGTCGTAGGACGTGTGGTGTGACTTTCTTGGCGCGCAGCGAGCGGCAATGCTCGGCGGCGCGGGCGCTGTGCTTGGCCAGGCGCCGCTCGAGTGCGTCGCGGCTCAGCTGACGACCGGTGCTGGTGGGAAACAGCGGCTCGTCTGCTGCTCCGCCGCGCTCTGTGAGCCAAGTACTGAGAACGGCGACAGTCTCCTGGATGAGTGGGGTGATGCGTTGCT
>DAHVAB010000264.1 GCA_027314825.1 Solirubrobacterales bacterium | reverse complement strand
CCTGATCGCCCTCGCCGAGACCGGCCAGGAGGGGCGCGAGCAGATCTACGGCGAGAGCCTGCAGGCAGCCGGCATCCGCGGCGAGCCCCGCCGGCGCGAGGTGGAGCCCGCCGGCGGCAAGGTGGCGCTCAGCAGCCTGCGCACCGGCTGCGGCCCGCGGGTCGAATACGCCTACCTGGCGAGCCTCTGCGCCGAGCGGCTGCGCGGGCAGCGGCCCTCGCCCCCCGATGGCGAGCCGCTCGGCGAGCTGCTCGCGCGCAGCTGCCGGAGCGTGGTCGTCTCCTGCCTGGCCGGCGGGGGAGATCCGCCGGAGGAGCTGGAGCGCCTCAGGCTGGCCGCCGGCGGCGTGTGGGAGCAGATGAGCGGGGATCAGGCCGACGACCCGGAGCGGATGATCGAAGCGGCCCTGCGAAGCATGCGCCAGGAGCTGCTCGACGGCGTGGCGAGCATCGGCGGCCGGCTCGGCGAGCTGCGCCTGGACACCGACATCGACGTCTCCCACGGCGTGGTCCGCTACCTGGAGCTGATCAAGCTCGCAGCGCTCCTGGAACGCGCGCCCGGACAGAGCGTCGCCGACGCGCTGGCCGACGTCAACAGCCGCCTGCTGGCGGCGGTCACACCGCTGCAACGGGAGATCCTGGAAAGCTCGACCCTCGACGAGGAACTGCTCGCCGGCCGGGCCGCCCAACCCCATCCGGGGGCCGGCCTGATCGGAGGCGCCGGCGGCGAGCCCTCGCTCGAGCGGTTCCTGCCGATGCGCGGCGAGGGCGTGCTGCTATCGGCGACCGACATCGACACCTACCGCGCCTGCCCGCTGCGCTACAAGTTCGCCCGCGTGCTGCGAATCCCGACCGAGCCGACGCGCAGCCAGCGCTTCGGGATCGCGATCCACCAGGTGCTGGAGCGCTACCACGCCTCCGGCGCGCGCACCGTGGCGGAGCTGATGGAGCTGCTGGAGGTCTCCTGGCGGCGCAGCGGGCTGGGGCACGGAGAGCGGGAGGCGGCGCTGCACGCCAAGGCGACCGTCGCGCTCAGGCGCTATCACGAGCGGCTGGCCGAGCAGGAGGCGCAGCCCGTCTGGTTCGAGCGCTCCTTCTCATTCCAGCTCGAGCGCCACCAGGTGCGCGGCCGCGTCGACCGGGTCGACCGCCTCCCGGACGGCAGCCACGAGCTGATCGACTACAAGACGGGCCGCCCCAAGAGCGAGCAGGAGCTGCGCAGGGACATCCAGCTCTCCCTCTACGCGCTGGCCGCCCGCGAGAGCTGGCAGCTCCAGAGCTCCCAGCAGGCCTACCACTACCTCCTGGATGACGTGAAGGTGCCGCTGCGCAGCGATCAGGCCGACCCGGAGCGGGTGCGCACGGCGGTGATCGAGGTGGGCGAGGCGATCATGCAGGAGCGCTTCGAGCCGACCCCGTCGGCCGCCGTCTGCGGCATGTGCGACTACCGGATCGTCTGCCCTGTCGCCGAAGGATGATGCAGTGTCCCATCGGCGCATGCGCCGATGGGCGCCTCCGCGCATGCGCGGCCCGGCCGCCTGGCGCATGCGCCGGGCGGGTGGTGTCTGAGTCTCGGGAATCAAGCCTGGTTGCCCACCGCATCGGCGATTAGGCTTGCTTGCCGGTGTCCGAACCCATCGAAGTCTTCAAGAACCGCGAGCAAGATACGCAGATCCGCGTGCGGGATTGGCCCGACGTGCGCGCTCCTTGGCGCGTTCGTTCGGTGGACCGGCGTGGGCGCGAGCTGCAGATCGAGGGTTGGCTCAACTTCGAGCCGCAGACGGTGGCTGGACGCCTCACGCTTCACGTGGACGGGCGTGAGCCGCTGACGATCCTGCGCCATGAATTCGAAGACGACCTGGTGGCGTCCTTGCGCCCTGAAGTGCTGGGGCAGCTCGTGCTCTGCGCCCGCGCGATCGCAACGAGCCTCCGTGACGATCTCGGTGTGGGCGATGGCTGCCTGCTATGGCAGCTGGAGAGCACGCAGATCCGCGAAATCAGCCGGCGCTTTCCGCAGTTCGAAGCCCTCCCACGACATCGACGCCCGAGGCCGAGGAAGCGCTACCTGATCTGGCGTGCCTAGAGTTTGCGCGCGAACTGTTCGTATTCGTCGCGTGACATCTTCCGCCACGCCTCGACCATCTGAGCGCCTGCACGCGCCTCCTCCGGCCCCATGAACCGCAGAGCCTCGCGAAGGTTCTCTCCGGGCACTGGGGCGCCACCCGCTATTGGGGCTACAGCATCGTGCCTTCGTAGCAATCCTGAAACCTTCATAGCGATTCGCATCGTACCAGCCTCAATAGAAATGCATGCAAATATCGTCGTCCTTTCCCCGGATCTTTAGATCCGAGAAGGACGCCACACGCAATTGCGGATTTGCCGCATGCGGCCGCCCCCTATCTCCCGTCGCCGCGCTGACGCAGGAAACGCTGGAATTCGCGGGCCAGCGACTCTCCGGAGGGCACGTCCTCCGGGCCGAGCGTCTCCCGCTCGCTCTCCGCCGCGCGCTCCAGCCGCTCGACGAACGCCTGGATGTCCGGGTCGCTCTGCACGGCCAGGCCCACCTGACGCTCGTACTCCTCGGTCGCGCTCTCCAGCTCGGAGGCGTCGACGGCGACGCCGATCAGGCTCTCCAGCCGGCGCACCAGCGCGAGCGTCGCCTTCGGGTTCGGCGCGGCCGCCACGTAGTGCGGCACGCTCGCCCAGATGCTCGCCGACGGCAGGCCCGCCTCCGCGCAGGCGGCATGCAGGACGCCGACGATCCCCGTCACCCCCTCGTAGGTGGAGGGTTGCAGGCCGAGCCGCTCCAGCAGGTGGGGATCGGAGGAGAAGCCGGTCATCGCGACCGGATGGGTGTGGGGGATGTCCGCCAGCAGCGCCCCGAGCGTCGCTACCAGCTGCACGTCGAGCGCCTCCGCCAGATCGACGAGCAGCGCGCTGAAGGTGCGCCAGCGAAGCGACGGCTCCACGCCGGTGACGATCACCAGGTCGCGAGGCGCCCTCGGCGCCCGCGCCTCCAGGATCTCCACGCTCGGCCACGTGATCTTGCGACGGTTCTCATCCTCGGTCAGCTCGATCCTCGGACGGTTGGCCTGGAAGTCGTAGAACTCCTCGATGTCGACCCTGGCGAAGCGCTCCGCGCCCAGTTCGCCGGCCAGGAAGGAGACGGCGCTGGAGGCCGCGTCGCCGGCGTCGTTCCACCCCTCGAACGCGCACACCATCGCCGGCGCTCTGAGACCATCGGGACGGCGATCCCATATAAGAGGCTGCATCCGAATCACCGTACATCATGCACGTCCCATGTCCCGGATCGAGCGCAGCGGCGTAGGAGCAGGAGGATGAGCGAGATCGAGGAGCGCACGATCGCCACGCTCCGTCCCGGCGAGCCGGTCGACGGGGTGTACGCCTGCTCGCGCAAGGAGCGCCAGCTCGCCCGCTCGGGCAGCGCATACCTGACCCTGGAGCTGCGCGACCGCAGCGGCAGCGTGACCGCGCGCGTCTTCCGCGACGCCGACCGGCTCGGCGCGCTCTTCGAGCAGGGCGACCTGGTGCACGTCAGGGGCCGCGCCGAGCGCTTCCGCGACCAGCTGCAGGTGGAGGTGAGGACGCTGGAGCGCGTGCAGGTGCCCGATGCGGAGCTCGCACGCTTCCTGCCCGCCAGCCGGCGGGACCTCGACGAGCTGGACGGCTTCCTGGAGCATCTCGCCGAAGAG
>DAHVAB010000263.1 GCA_027314825.1 Solirubrobacterales bacterium | reverse complement strand
AGCGGAGCGGTGCGCCGTCGGATCGCCGCCCGTCAGTTGGCGCCCTGTGCGTCAGGACCACAGCGCGGCCACGGGCACCGCCCATAGCCGCTCGCCGAATGGCAGCGTCTCGGCTCCCGTGCACACGACCACCCCGGCCTTGAAGCGGGCGCCCAGCGTGTCCCGCAGATGTGCCAGCCCGCTGAAGTCGGATGCCCTCGGCGTCGCGCCGAGCTTGACCTCGACGCCGACCACGGAGCCGTCGTCCGCCTCGCCGACTATGTCCACCTCGCGCCCGCCGGGCGTTCGGAAGTGGTGAAGCTCGATCGTCCGCTCGAGCCAGCTCGCCTGCTTGACGATCTCCGAGGCGACGAAGTTCTCGAACAGCGAGCCGGCCATCTGGGCGTCGTCGGCGATGAAGCGATCCTCGCCGCAACCTGTCAGCTGGCAGGCCAGCCCGCTGTCGGGGATCCAGAGCTTGGGCTTCTTGATCGTCTGCTGCGTGAGGTTCCTGCCCCATGCGGGAGCCGTCCTGACCAGGAACAGCAGCTCCAGAAGGCGCAGATAGCGACGCACCGAATCGCGCTTCATCTCGATCGCTCCGCCGATCGAGGTGAGGTCGACGATGCCGCCGATTCGCGCCGCCGCGGCCCGGAGCAGCCTGGGCAGCTCCTCCAGCTGCCGCGCCCGGTCGGTGACGTCCATCACGTCGCGCTCGAGGGTCATCTCCAGGTAGCTTCGAAGCCACCGAGCGCGCCGCTCGCCGGACGGCCGGGCGACCATCTCCGGGTAGCCTCCGCGCACCACGGCTTCGGCGATCGGCGCGCGCCCGACAGGCTGATCGGCGATCTGGGGAACACGCCCCGCCAGCATCCCGGATAGAAACGACTCGCGGTGGCCACGGAGCTCGCCCTGGGAGAGAGTCCACAGCTGAACCCGCTCGGCCCTGCCGGTCAGCGACTCGGAGATCCGCAGCGTCGAGAAGACGTTTGCCGAGCCGGTCAGCAGGAACATGCCCGCGGGATGCCGGCCGCCACGCCTACCTCGATCCACGCGGCTCTTGATCGCGTCGAGCAACGCCGGCGCCTTCTGGAACTCGTCGATGAACAGCGGCAGGTCGCGTTCCTCGATGAATCCCGTCGGGTCCGCATTCGCAGCCGCACGGGGTCCGGCGTCATCGAGCGAGACCATGTGCGCGCCCTTCTCGGCGGCGATCCGTTCGGCGAGCGTGCTCTTGCCGCTCTGGCGCGGGCCAACGATCACCACCACAGGCGTGTCGTCGAGCGCGGCCTCGATCTGGGGCGTTGCGTGTCGGGGATAAAGTGGCATATCGAACACGCAGATACTACCTCACAAATGCGCAGCAATGGTCTTTCAAACGCGCAGCCGCTCGCCCTGCCGGCACGTCGCCCATGCCCACGTCTGCGCGCCCATGAACGCGCAAACGTCCCGCGCGACGCGAGCCGGCGGAACGGCGGAGCTGCTACACTGCGCATCCACCGCGCTATCCTTTCTGGTGATACGCTATCACCATATGAGTGATATCCTGCTGAGTGACGTGTTCCCCACGGACGCGCCGGTGCGCCCGCGGGAGATGATCGGCCGCCGTGAGGATGTGAACGCCGTCGCGGGTGCGCTGAGCGATGGCGTGCACACGATCATCGCCGGTCCGCGACGCATCGGCAAGACCAGTGTCTGCGAGGCTGCGCTTGCGCGTCTGCGCCGCCGCGGCGTCTACGTTGCCGCGGTCGACCTCTTCGAACAGGCAGATGCCGGCGAGCTTGCGGCCAGTCTCGTCGCCGCGGTGCTCGCAAACCGACCTGCGCTGAGGCGGCTGCTGCCCGGCGTGCGGAGCGCCACACGCACGCTCGCCACCGCGGCGAGCGCGACCGTGGCGGTGAAGGCCAGGGTCGAGCTGGGCGATGAGGTGGAGATGGCCTTCCGGCCCGCGATCGCCGAGCGGCATCCCGACCGGGCGCTGCATGGCGCGC
Organism: Solirubrobacterales bacterium; assembly: GCA_027314825.1. Classification (GTDB taxonomy): domain Bacteria; phylum Actinomycetota; class Thermoleophilia; order Solirubrobacterales; family Solirubrobacteraceae; genus Palsa-744. The sequence goes on along the minus strand of DAHVAB010000263.1, from coordinate 1,742 downwards.
TGCAGCTGCCGCAGCGGATCGCGCACGCGGACGGGAGGCGGATCGTGCTGTTCCTCGACGAGTTTCAGGAGATCGCCAGTCCACGCGCCCCTTACGGCGACCCGGATGTTCTCACCAGACGGCTGCGCAGCGTGCTGCAGCGCTCCCCGGATGTGAGCGTCCTGTTCGCCGGCAGCATCGAGCACATCATGCGCGACCTGTTCGCTCCCAGCGATCGGGCGCTCAGTCAGTTCGGCTCCTTCCACGAGCTCGCTCCCATCACGGTCACTGAGTGGGTGGAGGGTCTGGGAGCGCGCTTCGCCGTTCTCGGCCTCGACGCCGACGAGGCCCTGCGCAGAGGGATCGTGGCGCTCGCCGACGCACATCCTCGCTCGACGATGCTGGTTGCCCGCGGAGCCGCGGAGACGGCGCGGCGCGAGGGCGCCGCCACGCTCCAAGCGCACCACGTCGAGCTGGGCCTGATCGCGGCGCTTGCCAGCGACCGCCTGCGCCACCAGCAGCAGCTGGAGCGTATCCGCGATTTGCGTCATGGCCAGCGCATCGCCGAGCGGATCGCACGCGGTGAGCCCGTCTATGCCGGGTTGGCGCCCAAGATGGCGGCCAGTGCGGTCGCCGGGCTGCGCGAACGCGGAATCATCGAGCAGGGAGCGCGGCGTGGCTCCTGGCGGGTCGTCGACCCGCTGTTCGCGCGCTATCTGGCCAGGCTCGGGCAGCCACGGCTGTAGCCGGTTCCCGTTCGCCCCCGACGGAGGGCGTGCCCGAGCCCGACCACATGCTCGGCGTCGAAGTGCCGACGCGGGATCGCGGATCGGGCTCAGAGGTGGCCAGCAGGCACCAGCACTGCTGCGATGTCGCTGCTGCGCTTTGCAGCCAGCGTCCCGTCGTCGAGCCTCACCTCGATTCCGCCCTCGAGGACGCCGAATGCGGACAGGAGCTTGCCGCGCACCTTGACGACTTCTGCTCGCGTGCCGTCTTGCAGCTCGACCTGCGCACCGACCTCGATCTTCTCGGGCGCGGACAGCCTCGAATCCTCGGTGAGCACGACATCGAGGCCGGACAGCAAACCACCGCTGAGCGTGACGTGGGGGGCGCGCGAGGTGGGGGGCAACTCACCGGATGCATCGCGCCGCGAGGCTTCGGGCGCGGGAGCTGCTGCCTGTCGACGGGTGCCGTTGTCGTCTGGCATTGGTAGTCAGAGGCGCGGTGCCCGCCCGCCGCCGCCACGGCATCAAACGCCTCGCCCGCTTCATCCTCAAATACGCACGCGGCGGCTACGGCATCCGACTTCTCCACCACCTCTGGGAAAGCACGACGATCGCCGCCGAGCACCACGCCGACACGCGCGCATGCGCCCGCGGGCAACGCCAACAGCTGCTCACGGCGCTCACCGAAGGCCAGACCGCCTGCACGGCGCCGAGCATCCACCCCCGGCTCCGCCAGCCGCAGCCGCCGGACGCCCACGCGCGAATCGACCGGATCCGTGCGGGTGGGGCCGGCGTGTGACCGTTTCCGGGGATGCGCGACTCCTCGCGGACGAACCTGCGAGGCCAGAGCAAATGCGACTCGGCGGAGTTGCGCAGGACGTCGACCCAAATAAAAGGGACCTCGTGCGGTCCGAGGCCCCGTGGCCGCGGGTGCTTCGATTGCATTCGGCGCAAGCGCCTACTAATCGAACCCGCGACACGGCGTGCACGGCGAGTGCGACGAAGTCCGCTGTGTGCTCAAGGCGCACCGTCGGCGGC
>DAHVAB010000262.1 GCA_027314825.1 Solirubrobacterales bacterium | reverse complement strand
GGGCTCGCAGAGCTGCCGGACGCGGAGACGATGGAGGCGATCGCGCAGCCCTGGCGCCCTCACCGCACGCTCGCCTGCCGCTACCTGTGGCGCTCGCTGGCAAACGAGCCCGGCTGAGCCGAGCGGGCCGGCGCCACTCATAGCCTTCGGTTATCACGCCAGAAACCGGCGCGGAAGTGGAATCCGCCGCCCGTGCACGGCCGTTGCGGCCTTCCACGGACGGGCGATCGTGCAGATCACCCGGAACTTAGGTGCCTAAGTCCATGCGCAGAGCGCGGCCCCGCCCCGATGCGACCGCGCCTGCCTGAGAAGAGACTCATCCTGCACGGTCAATCAAAGCCGGCCGGCAAGACAACTGGAAGGGAGCAAGCCCATGCGCAGAATATTCGAGATCGGCGGCCTGGTCGCCGCTGTGGTGCTGATCGGTTTCGGCATTGCCGCGATCGTGCTCGGCACCAGCGGAAGAAGCGAGGTCAACACCGGCCTGACCCAGCAGAAGCTGACAGGCACCCCGAACATGACCCCGAAGGTCGAGACCGCGGCGGCCACGAAGGCCGGGCTCGACGTCGCCGCCATCGAAATGCCGACCTGCTCGGTGGCCGGCAAGGCGATCACCAACGGCACCGACGCCCGCTGCTTCGCCGAATACATGCGGGTCGACGCGCTGATGTCATCCGGCGGTCAGGTGTACTCACAGATGCCGCGGTTCGCAACCGCCAACGGGAAGGGCACCAACGACGAAGCGGCCGCGCTGAAGAGCGAAGGCAAGCCGGTCGAAAACCCGGCACGCGCCCTCTGGGTGAACGAGACCGCGCTGTCGACCGCCCTGAACGCCTCCTACATGGCGGAACAGACGGCCATATTCGGCATCGTCGTGGGCGTCGCCCTGCTGCTCAGCGGCTTCGGCTTCGGCATCCTGACGATCGCCGGCGCGCTGCGCAATCCGGAGACCGCGTTGGGATTCGTCCGCAAGGCCAAGTGGGGCCACGGAGGCACGGCAGCCACCTCTCACTGACCGTTCCACGACTGAGCCTGCACTCGCACGGGCAGCTCATAGTCCAGGCACAAGCGGCGGGCCGCCTTCCGGGCGGCCCGTCGTCGTGCTGTGACCGATCAGACGGCCGAGACCTGCTCTTCGTCTGCGACTCTGAATGAGGAGCCGCAGCCGCAGGCCGCGACGACGTTCGGGTTCTCGACTTTGAAGCCGGCGCCCTGAAGGCTCTCTTCGTAGTCGATCACGGAGCCGCGCACATATGGAAGGCTGGCTTTGTCGACCAGCAGGCGCAGGCCGTGATCCTCGAAGACCTCGTCGTCCTCGCGCTGCTCGTCGAATGCCAGCTGATACTGGAACCCGGAGCAGCCGCCGCCGCGCACGCCGACGCGAAGGCCGGCCAGGGTCACATCCGACTGCTGGCCGGCGAGGAACTCCCGGACCTTCTCGGCGCCCTTGTCGGTAATCGTGATCATGCTTTCCAAAGTATAGCGGCGGCCCCCTCATCGTCTAAGGTGAGGGAATGCCGAGCGCGCAGGAGATCAAGGAGCGCATCGAGGCGGCGATTCCCGGGTCGCGCGCCGAGGTGGAGGACTACACCGGCGGCGGCGACCACTTCCGGGCCACGGTCACCGCGCCCGCGTTCGCCGGGCTGCCCCGGCTGGCCCAGCACCGCCTCGTCTACGGAGTCTTCGGCACGGAGATCGGCGGGGCCATCCATGCGCTCTCGCTGAAGACAGAGGCCGCCCCGCAGGCCCCCGCCCAGGGCAGCGTCCGGGACGGCGGGCCGACCACGATGGCAGGCGCGGGCACGGGCGCGATGCCGGCCGAAGACCAAGCTCAGACCCCGACTTCCTAGGAGCACCATGTCAAGCACCGAGTCCAGTCCGATCCGCGACGCGATCGCCGAGGCGATCGGCGAGCACGAGGTCATCCTCTTCATGAAGGGCACCCCGGAGGCCCCTGCCTGCGGCTTCTCCGCCCGCACCGTCGCAGCCCTCCAGTCCGCCGGAGCGCGGTTCGCCGCGGTCGACGTGCTGCCCGACCCGCGCATCCGCCAGGAGCTCTCCGCACTCTCAAACTGGCCGACGATCCCGCAGCTCTTCGTGAAGGGCGAGCTGGTCGGCGGCTGCGACATCGTGATGGAGATGTACGAGTCGGGCGAGCTGGCCCAGACGCTCGGGCTCTCCGAGCAGGCCGCACCGCCGCCGCAGCCGCTTCAGGATGAGCAGCCGGCGCCGGCGCAGGGACTCTCGATCGAGAACCGGCTCGGCTGAGCCGGCAGGCCGGGCGCCATCGGCTTTGCTGTAGGGTCCGCCGGCGATGGCGCCGGTCGCAATCGTCAGCGACACCACTCACTACCTCCCGCGCGAGCTGGCGGATCGCGAACGCATCCATCAGGTCAGCCTGTACGTCGGCTGGCGCGACGAATCGCGCCGGGAGAGCGACGTGAGCGATCTGGCCGCATTCTACGAGCGGCTGGGCAGCGAGCCGGAGACGCCAACCACCTCCCAGCCGTCGATCGGCGACTTCCTCGCCGTCTGGGAGCCGCTCTTGGAGCAGGGCATGGACATCCTCTCGGTGCATCTCGCCGGCGGCATCTCCGGCACCTGCGAGGCGGCCCGGCAGGCCCGCGACATGCTCACCGAGCGGGGACTCTCAGAGCGGGTGCAGGTGCTCGACGGCGAAACCGGGTGCGGCGGCCTGGGCCTGCTGCTGCTCGCCGCCGCGGCCGCCGCCAGCAACGGGGCGCAGCTGGATCAGGTGGCCGAGCGGGTGCGCGAGACCCGCAAGCGGATGAAGGTGTGGTTCTGCGTGGACACGCTGGAGTACCTGCGCCGCGGCGGGCGGATCGGCAAGGCGCAAGCCTGGCTCGGCGGCACGCTGCGGATCAAGCCGATCCTCGCCCTCGAATACGAGATCACTCCGGTCGAGCGGGTCCGGACGGCCAAGCGCGCCTTCGAGCGAATGGTCCAATACGCCGAAGAGCTCGCCCACGACGGGCTCGACGGCTGGGCGATCCAGCACATCCAGGCCGAGGAGCAGGCGCAGCGGCTGGCCGGCCACTGCCGGGAGATCATCGGCGGAGAGCCGCTGTTCATCTCCGAAGTGGGGCCGGTGATCGGCACCTACACCGGGCCGGGTCTGATCGGCGTGGGCGGCATCCCCCGCACGATGCTCGGCTGAGTCAAGGTCGGCGGCATCCCCCGCACGATGCTCGGCTGAGTCAGGGTCGGCGGCATTCCCCGCACGATGCTCGGCTGAGTCCGGCTCGCCGGCCGCACCATGCCGGCGTCCAGCCGCCCGCCCAGCTCACCCGAAGCCGCCGGCAGGCGCAAAGGCAGCCCGAGTACCAGCGGCCGCCCATCGGAGCGGCCGTACCGATCGCCTACCGCGACTTCCTACGCCGCCGGCCGCCGCCGAGGATCGCAGCCATGCCGCCGCCGATCATGAAGCCGGCTATCGCGGCCGCGATCATGACCTCTTTGCGATGGGCTTCGATCTGGCCACGCCAGTCGGTGAGGACTTCCACCTCGCCGCGCAGCCTTTGCACCGAGAGCGCCAGCTCGGCCCTGTTGGACTCGATCGAGGCGCGAATCTCCGCGGGAGTGCGTTCGGGCATCAGACTGCCCCTCCCACACCGCCAGGCTCGCCATCGCCGGCCTGAGCACCGGCTCCCGCGCCGGCTGGCCCGCCGCCCCCGGCGTGCGACCCGCCCGCCGCGCCGGCTCCCGTCGCCGCGCCGGCTCCCGTCGCCGCGCCGGCTCCCGTC